>CAMYBO010000006.1 GCA_947254045.1 uncultured Granulicatella sp.
ACCTGTGTTAGGTCGTCGGCAGCGTCAGATGTGTATAAGAGACAGGATAAGGAAAACTAGACGCCTAATGTGAGTGGAGGTAAGTCAAAATGAGTAAGTTTTTAGTTGGTAATTATTTGTTTTACGGTGCTATTTTCGGGTTAGCATCATCACTTCTTCTTTATTACTTCTTACCTGATTTTTTCTTATTATTTGTTCATCTATCGACGATTTGTTTTTATCTAGCATTACTGTATGCTTTTCTTAAATTCGTATACAAAAAAATCAAACATAAATCTTAAAAATGAATAATTGAAGCTACCTTAAAAAGTTGTACTTTTTAAGGTAGCTTCATCTTTTTTACTTTTCCAATTTTGATAATTTATGATTCAATCTTAATGCGTTTAGCACCACTGATACGGAACTGAAACTCATTGCAGCGCCTGCAATCATCGGACTTAATAATGGTCCTCCAAAGAAATGTAAGACGCCCATTGCTACTGGAATTCCAATCACATTATATATAAATGCCCAGAATAAGTTTTCTTTAATCGTCATCATTGTCATTTTACTTAATTGAATTGTTTTAGCCACTAATCTTAAATCATCTTGCATCATTACCATATCGGCTGTTTCAATCGCAACATCTACTCCAGATCCAATCGCAATTCCGACTGTTGCTTTTGCCAATGCTGGAGCATCATTAATACCATCTCCAACCATGGCTACTTGATAGCCTTCATCTAATAATTGTTGGACAACACTTGCTTTTTCATTTGGTAATACTTGGCTATATACTGTCTCAATTCCTACTTCATTCGCAATTGCTTTTGCTGTTTTTTCATGATCTCCTGTGACCATTCTGACTTGAAGTCCTAAAGCTTTCATTTGTTGAATTGCTTCTTTACTAGTTGCTTTAATTGTATCTGCAACTACAATCATTCCCGCTACTTGTTTTTGAATCGCTACGAACATTGCTGTTTGTCCTTGAGAAGCTACTTCATCAATCACTGTGTTAAAATCATCCACCGCAATTTCTTGATTTTGTAATAATAAATGATTTCCTAGTAATACTTCTTTTCCATCTACAATCCCTTGAATTCCCATACCAGAAATAGATTGGAATTGTTCAATTGGTAAAACGTCAAATTCTTGTTTTTCAGCTTCTTCCACGATGGCTTTTCCTAATGGATGTTCAGAATGTTTTTCAATAGAAGCTGCTACTTTTAGCACTTCTTTTTTTGAATAATCGTTGAATACTTGAATATCGACTACTTTAGGTTTACCATTTGTAATCGTTCCTGTTTTATCTAGTAAAACAACACCGACATGTCCAGCTTCTTCTAAAGCTGCACTACTTTTAATTAAAATGCCTCTTTTAGCACCGAAACCTGTTCCTACCATAATGGCAGTTGGAGTGGCTAATCCTAATGCACATGGACATGCAATCACTAAAACAGAAATCATCACCGTCACGACAAATTCAAATGATTCTCCACCAATGAATCCCCAATAAAGACCTGCTAATAGAGATAATCCCATTACGATTGGAACAAAAATTCCGGCTACACGGTCTGCGATAGCAGCAATTGGTGCTTTAGAACCTTGCGCTTCTTCTACTAAACGAATAATTTGAGATAATGTTGTATCTTTTCCAACTTGACTCACTTCCACTTGGAATGAACCAGTTGTATTCAATGTAGCACCAACAACTTTGCTTCCTTTTTTTTTGAAGACTGGTACACTTTCTCCAGTAATCATGGATTCATCAACAAAGCTTTCACCAGAAAGAATCACACCATCAACAGGAATTTTTTCACCTGGTCGCACGAAGACTACTTCTCCAATTTGTAATTCCTCTACTGGAACTTCTACTTCTTTTCCATCACGAATAACTGTTGCCACTTTTGGAGATAAAGCAACTAACGATTGAATTGCTTGAGAAGTTCTACCTTTTGTTAAAGTTTCAAAATATTTTCCAACTGTAATAAAAGCTAAAATCACTGCTGCTGATTCTACATAGAGGTGCATCACATAATGATACTCTCCAGAAAAAATACGAATGGTACTCCATACACTATATAAAATCGCAGCACTTGTTCCCAGTGCGACTAATGAATCCATATTCGGATGCTTTCTAACCAATGCTTTAAATCCATTCACAAAATAACTACGACCAACCCATAAAATAGGAGCTACTAAAATTAATTGCGTTACAGAAAATACAATTGGATGCTCCATTGGTTGTAAGAACTGCGGAAGAGGAAGTCCAACCATTTCTCCCATCGCAATATATAGTAAAACAATGGCAAATACGCCAGATACCCACGCTCTTACTTTAAGCGAGTGTAATTGTTTTTCTTTTTTTGCTGCTGTTTTTTCAACAACATTTTCTTCCTCTTGAATTAAATTTGCTTGATATCCTGCTTGAGAAACAGCTTCAATTACTTTTTGTACATCTGAATCTTCTTGATTAAACTGCACCATCATTTTTTCTGTTGCAAGGTTAACAGTTGCTTTTTTCACATTTGGTAGTGCATTAACAGCTTTCTCAACTGTAAGTACACAACTAGCACAATGCAATCCTTCTAATTCAAATTCTTCTTTTTTCATATGTAAAACCACCTTCTTAAATTTACATTTGTAAACTTTACGATTTTATTATATCTCTTTTTGAAAAAATGTCAAACAAAAAAGAAGACTTTTTTCAGTCTTCCTTAGAAATGTTATTCTGCTAATTCAGGACGAACATTAATTACTCGACCTTCTTTTTTCCATTGACGGAATTCTGCTGCTGCTGTGAATAAAACGTCTGTTGATGAATTTAAGGCAGTTTCACAAGAATCTTGTAATACCCCAATAATAAATCCAACCCCAACAACTTGCATCGCAATATCATTTGAAATTCCGAATAAGCTACATGCTACAGGAATTAATAATAATGATCCACCAGTTACTCCAGAAGCACCACATGCTGCTACTGTTGATAAGACACTTAGTACTAACGCTGTTAAAAAGTCCACTTGAATTCCTAAAGTATTTACAGCCGCTAATGACAATACTGTAATTGTAATAGTTGCACCCGCCATATTAATGGTTGCCCCTAAAGGAATTGATACTGAATAGCTATCTTCATCTAATCCTAAATCTTTACATAATTCCATATTTACTGGAATATTTGCTGCTGAACTACGAGTGAAGAATGCTGTAATTCCACTATCTTTTAAGCAACGCAATACTAATGGATAAGGATTTTCTTTAATCATAAAGAATACAATAATTGGATTCATAATTAATGCTACAAAGAACATACTTCCAACTAACACTAAAATTAACTCACCATAATTCGCAAATACTCCTACTCCATTTTCTGAAACAGTTGTATAAACTAAGCCCATAATTCCAAATGGTGCAAAGCTAATCACTACTTTAACAACATGACTTGTTGCATCTGCCACTTGTTGTAAAAATGATTTTGTTGCTTCATCTGCTTTACGGAATGCCAATCCAAAAACAACTGCCCAAGATAAAATACCAATATAGTTTCCACTCATTAAAGCATTCACTGGATTATCTACTAATTTTAAAATTAAGGTTTGTAATACAGAAGCAATTCCTTCTGGCGCTTTAATCTCTGATACTGTATCTGTTAGTGTTAATGTAATTGGGAATGAAAAACTAACAAGAACTCCCACTAACGCTGCTGCAAAAGTTCCGAATAAATATAAAATCACAATTGATTTCATATTTGTTTCATGTCCTTCTTTATGTTGAGCTAACGCACTTAATACAATAAAGAATACTAATAATGGTGCGATTGCTTTTAACGCACTTACGAATACTGTCCCGATAGTTCCTACCACTGCAGCTTGTGGAACGAAAATTCCTAATAAAATACCGATAATCATACCAACGACGATTCGGTTAATCAAACTTAATTGATTCCAAAAACTTAATACTTGTTTCATATTCTTGCCCCTATTCTATTTATATAGCGACAATCATACACAAACAAGCCCTATTTTGTCAATAAAAATCCTTGAATTAGATACATTTGTATCTGTACGGAAAACACTTCTTTTTCACTGCTTTTGAGAGGAAGAAATATAAAATTTTTAATGATATGATTTTTCTACGCCATTTTTGACGTTTTGACGTAGAAAAACTAAAATTGGCGAGATTAGCGTCCATAAATGCAAAAAACTACCGAGCCCTTTGACCCGATAGTTATGATTATTATTCTTCTGTTTCTTCTTCGTTTTCTTCTTGTTCGTACACTTCTACTTCTTCTGGAGTTAGTAAGTGAACATGAATACAACGAATTCTTCCATTTTCTACTAAAGTTGGTTTTAATAAGACGTTCTCGTTACGAACTTCTACAACTTCATCATCTTCTGGGAAATATCCTAAATCTTCTAAAATAATTCCCGCCATTGTATCCACTTCATCTGAATCAATTGAAGTTTGGAAAATTTGATTGAATTTTTCTAATGTCATTCCCGCATCAATTAAGAAATTCTTCTCATCAATTTCACGGTAACTCATTTCTTCTACATCATACTCATCTTCAATTTCTCCGACGATTTCTTCGATTAAGTCTTCCAATGTCACGACACCTTCGACTCCACCGTATTCATCTTTTAAAATCGCCATATGTTGACGTGTTTTTCTAAATTCTACTAATAAATCATCTACGAAAATCGTTGAAGGAACAAATAATGGCTGATGTGCTAAATCCATTAATTGGATTTGATCAAACCCTTGTTCTTTCGCCGCTCTTAAAACGTCTTTAGAATGTAAAACCCCAATTACATTGTCTTTATCTTCTTCATAAATTGGGAAACGTGAATAAGAACTACTTAAAATGATATCGATATTTTCTGCTAAATCATCTTCCACATCAAGCATTAATGTGTCCGTTCTTGGTACCATCACTTCTCTAGCTAGTTTTGAATCAAGCGATAAAACCCCTTGAAGCATTGTAAATTCTTCTTTATCAATTGCACCATCATTGCGACTGTTTGCTAGAAGAAATTTCATTTCACTACGTGTTAATTTTCCTTGTTCATTATTAAATTGAATAGGAGTAATACGTTTTAATATTCCTGTTGAAACTGTCAAAATCCATACAAATGGTTTGAAAACTTTTTTGACAAATAAAATAATTCCTGCCGTATGTAAGGCAATCGGTTCCGCCAATTGTAAGGCAACTTGTTTTGGATACAATTCCCCAAACACCAATGTTAAATAAGAAAGAATCAATGTCACGATTAATAATGCTAATGTTTCTGCACCCGGTACATTCTCCAATAATGGTTGAATACGTGAAACAAAACTTGTTGCTGCAGAAGCACTTGAGAAGAATCCTGCTAAAGTAATCGCTACTTGAATGGTTGCTAAAAATTCATCTGAATTTTCTAATAAACGCATCACTCGTTGCGCTTTCTTATCTCCTTCACTCGCTTTTTGACTCATCTTTCCTTGGTTGACCGATACAAATGCAATCTCCGCTGCTGCAAAAAATGCATTTATGGCAGTTAATAGTACAATAATTAAAATCTGGATTCCCAGCGAACTCCCATCAGAATCTGCTGTCATCATTCAGTTATCCCCTTTACTTTGTTAATTTTTTAAAAATATACAAATATCATACTCACTTTTTGCTAAAAATGCAAGATATGTCCATTATATAGAGACTTTAGCTGCCCTTTTTAATAAATTTCTAGTTACTTTTTAATCAAAAAGTGGTATTATCAATAATGAAAATGTGTCTATATTTTACAAAACACGAAAATTGATTTCAAGAAAGGAGCATATCTATGCTATTAAAATCACTTGTTATTCCTAAAAAGAGTTTAACGGTTGTTAAAGAATCTTGTACTCTTGAAGAAGCGATTGTTATTTTAGAAAACTCTGGATATCGTTGCGTTCCAGTTTTAGATGAAACAGAAACTTTCTTCCGTGGAAATATTTATAAAATGCACATCTATCGTCATAAAGCAAATGGGGGCGATATGAGCTTACCAGTTACCCATTTAATTAAAAACACTACGAAATTTATCAATATTACAAGTTCGTTCTTTAAAGTGTTCTTTACAATTAAAGAATTACCTTATATTGCTGTATTAGACGATTCTCAACGTTTTTATGGTATTTTAACGCATAGTAGTTTATTAAATATGCTTCAAGAGTCTTGGAGTGTGAATAATGGTTCTTATGTTTTAACAATTATTTCTGCGGGTGAAAAGGGATCATTAGCTCAAATTTCTAAGATTATTAACAACTATGCGTCTATTGCCAATGTTATGACGTTAGATACAGAAAAGGATCGTTCGCTTCGTCGTCTGTTAATTACTCTTCCAGCAGGAGTTTCAAACGAAACATTAAATCAAATTGTTACAGCCTTAGAGAAAAAAGATTTCTCAATTGCTGAAGTAGAAGATTTGAACGACTATTAATTAGAAACGAAAATAAAAATAAAAACAGAAAAAATCTACGCTTAGGTAGCTAGGGACGCCAGCAGACCTGCGGTCTCATGGCTAAAGCTACAGGCTCCGATTTTTTCTGTTTTTATTTTTTTGTGCACCATTAATCTCTTCATTTCTAATTTTTGCACGATTTACTCATTACATTGATCTACTCACATTGTATACTAATAATCGTAAAGATGATTATCTAAAAAAGGGGGATGGGATAAAATGGAAGGAATTATTGGAATACTAGAATTTTATGCTCCTGTTCTTGCATTAGGAGTCATTATTATCGGTATAGTTTACTTTATGAAAAAAAGAAATGATAAAAAATAGTAAATAAACTATTTTTAATTATTTTCTATTTCTATTTTTCATTTTTTATTCAACAGACTTCAAAGCCTCTAACATATCAACCTTTTTCAGTATATGGTTCACTAGTATTCCAAGCACCGCTAAAATCAAAACAATAAAAATGCACGGCCAAATATAAACATCCAACCCAACTTGCGGATTGAACCGCACAAACGCAGGCGCCGCCGCTTCAATAATCACACGGTGCAATACTTTCCCCAACAATAGCCCCACTCCTATTCCAATCAAAGAAAGAACCATCGTTTCACGATAAATGTACAATGTCACCTCTCGATTCAAAAAGCCTAACACCTTAATGGTCGACAATTCTCGAATCCGTTCTGCCACATTAATCATTGTTAAATTATATAAAATAACAATAGCTAACAGAACCGACACAATTGTTAATAAAATCATCACTCGACTCAATGAACCAACAATCGTTTCAATTCGATGAATCATAGAAGTATTTTGTACAACTGCTTTTACTCCATCTTGGGCTAATAATTGAGCAGACATCTTACGTACACTATCCGCATCTTTTTCTTTAAAGCTAACAAAAGTTGCGTTTTTTGTCGGTGTTTCTTGTGCCAGTGTTTCATAAACCGTTGGCGACATGACCATAAAATGTCCCGCATACATTTCAATAATGCCTGACACAACTATGTCTCTTGTAACGCCATCTTTAATCGGCAAACGAACCGTTTCCCCTTCGTGAACATTCAATAACTGCGCTAATTTTTCCGATAAAAACACTCCATCATTTGAAAGTGTCTTTACTTGCTTCGTTTTCGCATCATACAACTGTAAATAACGACTTAGCTCTGCCTCTTCCCCTACTAATACTGTCACTGATTGTTCTTCATGTACGCCAGCAATTTTAGTGGCAATCGTTTCACTATGCACATCACTATAATGCTCGATTTCTTTTGTTGCTAATAATTGGTTCAAGGCTTCTTGTTCTTTTCCTGTCATCACAGCTTCTTTGATGATAATGGCATCATACGTAGTAATTTCCCCAAATTGACGTTGAGCAATGCCTGATAAGGAAGATAAAATTCCTCTTCCAGCAAATAATAAGGCGACCGAACCCGCTACTCCAAATATCGTCATCAACATTCGTTGTTTATAGCGGAAAATATTTCGTGCCGTTACTTTTTGAGTGAAACTAAATCTCTTCCAAATAAACGGTATATACTCCAACCAAATTTTAGAACCCACACTCGGAGCTTTTGGTAATAATAAACTTGCCGAACTTTCTTTTAATTCTCGATACGCAATCCATACAGGTGGAATCACACTACACCCAATTGAACAGAGTAAGGCTATAATCGTAATTCGCAAATTAAACAATAGCGAAATCGAAGGAAGAATCGTTTCTTTTAATAAAGTAACGCCTAATATACTTGGTAAAAAGTAAGTCCCTAATCCAATTCCTAGGATTGTTCCAATTATCCCCGCACTAAATCCATAAAAGGCAAATTTTTTCATCACATCAAATGTACTATAACCTAGCGCTTTTAAAATGCCGGCATTCATTCGTTCTTCATTCACAAAACGAGTCATCGTTGTCACTGTTACAAGGGCTGCTACAGCATATAACACAACTGGAAATAAATTCGCTACAGAAATAATTCCATCTGCGGTAGACTTCATATTTAAATAGCCTTCACTTCCTAGCATAGTCGAGCGCGTATAAACAGAATATCGAGGTTTCGTTAGTTTAGCCGATTTGACTTTTGCATCTTCTAAATCCGTCTCAGCTTGACTAATTTTTTCTTGAGCTTTTTCTTTTTCATCTGTATATTGTTCTTGTTTTTCTTGGATTTCTTGTTTTGCCTTTGATAAAGCTTCTTCACCAACTGAGACTTTTCTTTTGCCTTCTGCTAATATTCTTTGCCCAGCATCTAGCATATTTTGCTTAGCCTGAACGGTTGCTAATCCCTCTTGGTATTGTTTCAAGCCCTCTTGATAACTAGACCATCCGCTCTCATATTGCTTCATGCCTTGTTCACAAGCGGTAGTCCCAGCTTCTAATTCTTGTTTTTGTTGAAGGATTTTTTCTTGCATAGCAGATAATGATGTTTGAGGAAGTCCTTTTTCTTTTTGAGCTTCTAATTGTTGCTCTGCTTCCGCTACTTTCTTTCTTCCTTCTTGTAAGACACTATTTTGTTGATCTAACATCTGTTTAGAACTTTCTAACTGTACTCGATTAGCTTCAAGTAATTCAAATTGACTTTGTAAGTTTTGTTTTGCTTGTTGAATTTCTTGATTTCCTCTATTTAGCGAGTCCTGATTTTGTGCGAGTTCTTTTTGACTTTGAACTAATTTATCTTCTTGATTAGCTAATTGTTGTTTCCCATCTTCTAGCTTCGTTTTTCCCTCTTCTAGTTGATTTTTAGCTTGAGAAATTTGTTCTTCTCCATCTTGGATTTTTCCATCTGCTTCCTCTTTTAAATCATTCAGCCTTACGGTTCCATTATCGGATAATGTTTCTTCGATAGATTGTTGAATCCCAACAACTTCATCTAAGTATTCCCTACTAAATGTTTTCGAACTGCGTAAATTTGGATACCGTAAACGAGCAATCGTATAAACAGAACTATCAAAACTTTCTTGTGGAACAATGGCAAATCCTGATAAGTCACCACTGCCTGCAGTCGAGACACCTTTACTATTTTTCGATAAAATTTCACTCGAATGAGCAAATCCCACAATTTTAAACTCGTGTTGTTTTAATAATGACGGTGCCTTTACTTCATTGAAACGGACAGAATCCCCAATTTGATAATTTTTCGACAGCTGTTCATCTAATA
Source organism: uncultured Granulicatella sp. (assembly GCA_947254045.1). Lineage (GTDB taxonomy): Bacteria > Bacillota > Bacilli > Lactobacillales > Aerococcaceae > Granulicatella. The sequence continues at coordinate 9,620 of CAMYBO010000006.1, forward strand.
CCACCTCATCAAGATTACTAGGATAAGATCCCCTCACTAATTCCACTTCCGATTGCTGAGCAGTCTTCGAAAATACTCGAATCGCTTGCGGGCTGTCCGCTATTACCGTATCCACAAAATATCCAAATTCAACTTTGGCATTTTCTTCTTGTAATTCTTCTTGATCTTTTGGACTTAGTCCATAATCCGCCAATACAAAAATATCCGCTGTATGATACTTCTCCAAATATTGATGAACCGTCTCTTGAATATCCGGACCCGAAACTTTTAATCCCACTAATGCAAATGAACCAAGCATCATTAAACATAAGATGGATAAAAATCTTCCCTTCGATTCCTTCAATGAAGAAAGAATCGCTTTATTCAATATTTTTTTCTTCACGATTCTTCTCCTTTCAATATTCCAATTCCTCAATCGCTTGCGGAGATTCATTCAGTACAATACTTTTCACCCTAGCATCATGCATATGAATGACACGATTCGCTAATGGCGCTAATGCCGTATTATGGGTAACGATAATAACAGTTGCTCCATAATCTCTCGACATTTCTTGTAAAATTTTCAATACTTGTTTGCCTGTTTGATAATCTAATGCCCCTGTAGGCTCATCACAGAGTAAAATCTTCGGCTTTTTCGCAATCGCTCTAGCAATCGATACCCTTTGTTGTTCCCCACCCGATAATTGTGCTGGAAAATTATGAAGACGATGTCCTAATCCTACGGCTTCCAACGCATCTTCTGCATCCCAGGCATCCTTCACAATTTCAGCGGCTAATTCTACATTTTCTTTCGCTGTTAAATTTGCTACTAAATTATAAAATTGAAAAACAAATCCTACATCATCTCGACGATAATACGTTAATTGCTTTTCATCAAAGTTTGAAATATTAACACCATCAATCCATACTTCTCCTTCATCATTTGTGTCCATCCCCCCTAAAATATTTAAGACAGTGGATTTTCCTGCTCCGGATGCACCAAGAATAATGACGAATTCACCTTTCTCAATTTCAAAATTCACATCATGATTGGCAATAATTGTAGTTTCTCCTACTTGATATCGTTTAAAACTATTTTTTACTTGTATATATGTCATCACTTTTCCCTCTACTTGTTAAATGAACAACGTGTTGATTGTTGTTTAAATTTACTATATAATAGTGCTACAGAAATTTCAATGCGCAATTAGAAGCTGTGTGTTGATTTAAGAAGGATGAAACAATGGAAGTTCAAAAACGACAAACTCAAACGAAAGACATTTTAAAAATAGCCTTAATTCAACTTCTTCAAACAAAGGATTTTGAAGCTATTACAGTTAGTGACATTTCTCGCACTGCAGGCGTGAATCGTGGAACTTTTTATTTACATTATGTGGATAAATTCGATATGATGAATCAGTTGGAAGAAGAAATTTTGCATCATATTTTAACGATTTTGCATGAGTATCCTATTACTCAAAAACAAGAAGCCTATCCTGCAGTTATTCAAATTTTCGAATATTTAAAAGAAGAATTTGAATTTATACACGCAGTCGCTACGAGACGTTTCACGTATACGAATCAACTTGTTCGAAAATTTTTAATCGAACTAATGGAAAAAATGGATTCGATTAAGCAAAATTTAAAACAAGAACTACTGATGCCAGAAGACTATGCAAGAGAAGTATTCATTTATAGCAATAGCGCCATTATTTTCCACTGGATTTTAAAAGGGGGAGTAGAATCCCCTGAAGAAATTACTAAAATATTTCTTGGAATGTGTCAAGAATAAAGGAGACAAGTATGAAAAAAGATATTGTTAAAGACCCATTTTTCTTATCACAAAAAGCCATCCCTGCTAATCCTATTGCTGATAAACAAGTCATTATCGACTTACAAGATACATTACGTGCCAACCGTGACCGTTGTGTCGGCTTAGCGGCGAATATGATTGGAAGTAATAAATCGATTATTATTGTTGCTGCTGGCCCATTTGATATCGTGATGGTCAATCCAGTTATTACTAAAAAATCCCAACCGTATCAAACAGAAGAAGGTTGCCTCTCTCATACAGGAATGAAAAGTACCACTCGCTATCAAAAAATCGAAGTTCGCTATCAAGATGCTATGGGAAAAGCTCATACAGGGACATTTACAGAGTTTACTGCTCAAGTCATTCAACATGAGATAGATCATTTACAAGGAATTTTAATTTAAGGAATACAGCATCGAATCTAGTTTGCTAGTTACCATTATTATTTATTAAATTTAATGGGCTATATCTATCTTGAAGAAAAAAATTATAATGACTCCTTAAAAATCTACCAACGTTATATTGACCTAGGTCGTTCTAAAAACGATCTAGAAAACGAACACATTGGTTACCATCAATTAGCAATGGTTTATCGTGACTTGGGCGAGTTTCAAAAGGCTTTACTCTATATCAATCAGGAAATGGAAATAATTCAAAACAATTTCCCTAATGATGCTTTAAAACTTTCTATTAATGACTACGAACAAGGATTTCTTCATTTAAAACTAGGTGAACTAGAATACGCAGAAAATCCTATGCAAAAATCCTTAGATTTCGCTTTAAAAACGGATGATTTCATTGCACAAGCATGCGCTTATAGAGGTATGGGAGAAATTTATCTAGCTCAAGAATCAGATAAATCTCAAGATTATTTTTATCAATCTATTCAACTCTTTGAAAAAGCTGAAGATAAAATTGGAGCAGATGAAGTAAGAGCTTTATTAGAGAACAAGAAGTAACTTATAAAAATTTCACCCCAAAAGTTAGACATAAAACATCTAACTTTTGGGGTATTTTTTGATATTCATTTTAACCTTCTATTAACGAACGACTGAACTTGCCATTCTTGCAACAGTATGTCTCATACCTCGAATCGCAACGGATAAAGCAAAGATGTTATTTACATCGGCTAAACCGCCATAACCAGCATCCCCAATATGTTGAATATCAACTCCACAAATTTTATTGCGAATCGCTATTTGTTCAATGACTTCCTTAGAAGAACCTTCTTGACTAGTTCCAATGGCAGATAACACAAGTGTTTCATGTTCATGTGCAAACTGGACAATATCAATGAGCGCTTCTTCTGTGAATCCAGGAACTGTTCCTACTGCTGGAACCAATAAAATATCCGCTCCCGCTTCAATCAATTCCTTTGCAATTGCTCGATTCATTACAGGTTCTTTGGATCCTGCACCATGCATTTTTCCAGCAATAATGACTCCTGTAAAATATTTTTTCGCTTTTTGAATGGCTTGAGCAATTGCTTGATTCGTTACTCCTGTACCAGGATTTCCTGTTAAGCAAATAAAGTCTAAGCCTAATGCTTCTGCTGATTTCAATGTTTCTTTTGAACAAATTCTTCCCGCTGGAATGACTAGTCGAGTCTCCAACATTTCTGCTTCTAAATCGACTGGTTCTAAGTTAGCACCAATAGGACGTCCGCATAATTCTTTTAATCGTTCAATTGGATTGGAGCTACCTTCTACTCCGTATAATTTTGGATTTAAACAATCAAATCCATTTAAAAGCATTAAGTCTCCCCCAAATGCACTGGCGATTTCCGCATGTGTTAATTCAGGAATAATAGGACGATGATGAATCGCCATTTCACAGCATACCGTTCTACCCTCACCTGACTGAATGGCTAATTTTAATTCTTCTGCTGAAAATTTTCTAAAATCACTTGCCACACAGTTTAAAATTCGTTTTCCCATTGTAAAGTCCCCTTTATTTTAAAATAGTAACTGCTTCTTTCATACTTTCTAAATGACACAAATCATAATCTCCGCTATCAGAATAGCGATAAGAAACTTCTCCATTCGTTGTCGTTGGATCCACTACCCAAGATTTAAAACTTCCATGAAGTTGTTCTAATCCTGTTTTTTCTAGGATTTCTGTTAGATTGGCAAGAGAAACGCCACATCCTCCTAAAAATTCGATTTGCTTTCCATATTGTTTTTGCCATTTTGCTAAATTCTCCAAGCCAGACATAATATTTTTTCCTTGCCCACTTGTTAAAATACGAGTGCATCCTAATTCGATTAATGTTTCTAGTGTTTCTTCAGGATTTTTCACACAATCAAAGGCACGGTGAACTACACTATCAGCACCGTATTCTTTACATAGCTCTATCATTTTCTTTGTCGCATCCCAATCCATGTCCCTTTCTGGAGTTAAGAAACCAAAAGCTAAGCCTTTTGCTCCTGCTTCTAAGAAAATTTTCGCATCTTCAAACATTACTTCTTTTTCCAATTCGTTATAACAAAAACCGGCTCCCCTTGGTCGAACCATACAAATAATAGGAATATCGATTTTTTTAACAGCCTGCGTTAAAACAGCTAATGAAGGACTTAATCCTCCTAAATGTAACGCACTATTTAATTCAATTCGATCGGCTCCTGCAGTTTGAGCATTGATACAGTCCTCAATCCCTCCTGCACAAATTTCTAAAATCGTCATCCTTTCCCTCCTTCTCATTATTTTGTTATGAAACTTAATTCATACAATGCTAATCCATAAATAATAGTATTCACTTTTAAGTCTTCGATTCCTATCCACTCATTTGGAAGATGTGCAATATCTCTTTGCCCTGGAAAACTTGGTCCATAAGCAATAATATTTGGAATAATTTTCGCATAAGTTCCACCCGTTGTCGTGACAGGTGTTGCATTGCCATCAACGACTTCTTGATACACTTTTTGTAAAGTTTGCACATAAATCGAATCTTTATCATACAACACTGGCTTCCATGAACTGATTTCTTCTAAATGGCTTCCTTCTGGAATATATTTTTGAATATCCGATAATAATTGTTCTTTTGTCACAGAGGCTGGATAACACATCGTCCACTCAATAAAGTGTCTTCCTTCCTCTATTCCGACCGTATATCCTCTTAATTGCATCATTCCAAAATCTTCATCAGAATAGTTAATTCCTAATTCTACTCCTTGATGAGTTGTATGAAGTAAGTACTGATTCATAAAAGCATATAATGCTGAAATCTGTTCTAAAGAAGTACTCAAGCGAACTTTCAATCGTCCTCTTTCACCGTATACAACTGGCCATTTACAGTCTGGAGTCCAACCAAACGTAGGCGGCTGTTCTTTTGTTAAATAATGCTTTACACACCCAAATCCTGTTTCCTCATTTGTTCCAAATACAATTCGAATCGGACGGTCAAATTGAACTCCCTTTTCTTTTAACACATATAAGGCGTATAAATTCGACAAAATCGGACCTTTATTATCCAACACGCCACGTCCGAAAATTTTCCCCTCTCGCTTCGTTGCTTTTAGCGCAGGACTTTTCCATCCTGTCCCTAATGGCATAACATCGACATGTCCAAAAATGCCATAATACGCTCCGTCTTCACGGGATTCCCCATATTGTGCATAGCCAATTTTATTGTCTAAATTTTTCGTTTCAAAACCTAACTCATCAGCGAGTGCCAATACTTCTACTAAAGCCTGTTTGGGACCTTGTCCATAAGGAGCTTCTGGCAACGATTCTCCCCGAACACTTTCAATGGCAACTAATCGCTCGATAGCTTTATGTAATTTAGGTTGAATTTCTTCCAAGGCTTTAACTATTTCTTCTCTTATTCCCATTTATTTCACCTCGAGTGGTTTCATCCGTTCTCTTAAATAGTCATCCAACCATTCTTGAGTCGCTGTTTCATGAATCATTGTGCCATCTTCTTGCGGATGTACTCGATAAACTGTTAATGGTTCTTTTTCAGTTGCTACTACAAAAGAGAAATTGGCAATATTTGTTGCTGCTCCCCATTCTCCTTTGTGGTTCATCGCTACAACTGATAAATCTCCTGCACTCCCTCTTCGTCGCACTAATTTTTCTGCCAAATTCTTCACAGCTATTTCACACGCTTGTTGAGGATGCATTCCTTGTTCCATTAATCGAACAATTTCATAGGAAATAATTCCCTTCATCAAGTCTTCCCCTAAACCAGTAGCAGTTGCTCCACCAACTGTGCTATCCACATATAAGCCAGAACCAATAAATGGAGAATCTCCAACACGTCCTCTTTTTTTCATAAACAGTCCGCTTGTAGAAGTTCCAGCAACCATTTTTCCAGTTGTATCTAAACTAACCATCCCAACCGTATCATGACCTGCATAAGGTGCTAAAGATTCTGTTTGTAAATCTTTAACTCGATTATGATAATGAATTTTCGCACGGTCTGTTAACATATTTTTCCGTTCGAAGCCCTGCTTTTGCGCATACGATTGAGCACCAATTCCAACTAATACATTATTCACCGATTGCAAGCTTAATTGACGAGCCACTGAAATGGGATTCGCCACATCTTGAATCGCACATACCGCTCCAAAATCAAGAGTTGTTCCATCCATATAAGCGGCATCTAATTCCACTTCCATCACTTCATTAGGAAGTCCACCATAACCGACTGATTTATAATAGGGAAAATCTTCAACTGCTTTAATCGCTGATTCAATCGCATCTCCAGAAGATGCTTGTTGTTCTAATGTCTGCACAGCCTCTTGGACTCCTTCTAGCGCCATTCTCCAAGTGGCAATCATTCCCCACATAGTCACTCCTCCATTCCATATTGATAATTGTGTTCTAGTATTTGATGGTATTTTTCCATCGTTAAATCTTCGCAAATCGCACACATTAATTGGAAAGTTGCTTCAATATCTCTTAAATGCACAATACTTTGATGCGTATGCATATAACGAATTGGAATTGATAAAGTAGTCGCTAAAATTCCCGTCTCAGACTTATAAATATTTCCTGCATCTGTTCCACCCTTTGTAAAACAACCAATTTGATAAGGAATTTGATGTTTCTTACAAAGATTTTCTAAATAAATAAGTAACCCTCGATTCGTTACCGTCATATTATCAATAGCTGTAAGAGAGACGCCTTTTCCAAGTTTCGTATGATTTTGATTAGCTGGAGTATCTCCTGCTAATGTTGTATCAACCGCAACAGCCACTAATGGTTTTTCTTGGAAAGCTGTCGTCCGTGCCCCTCTTAGTCCGACTTCTTCTTGAATCGTTGTGGCTAGTGTCACTCTTTTAGATAGCTGATGATGCTCTAAAGCTTGCATGAGCCAAATTCCTAAAGAAACACTTACTCGGTTATCGAGCGCTTTTCCAATCATATAGTCCTGATTCAAACCAATCGTTTGGCAAGTACTCACTAGACTCACGACATCTCCTACTTCAATGCCCATTTCTTGAATAGACTCACGACTCTCAACACCCAAATCGACAAATAAATCCTCCATAGCAACCACTTTTTTACGAGCTTCCGGAGAAATTGCATGCGTTTGAGGCCCACCAATAATTCCCGTCCATGTTCGACCATCACTCGTTGTAATCGTAACTAATTGTTGTAATAACGTATGCGCCCACATATTTCCTACAGGTTGAATCGATACATATCCCATGTCATTAATCGAAGAAACAATGAAGCCCACTTCGTCCATATGAATCGCAAACATAATGGAAAGGTCACCTTCTCCTAAGGAATATAATCCTGACCCTAATTTATCTTGTTCTTTATCACAAAATGGGAGTTGTTCTGATACAAATTGCAAAATTGACTCTTCATGTCCTGAGACGCCTACAAGATTACTCAATGTTTTTAATAATTCTATTTGATGATGTTCTAACATTGCTTCACCAACTTTCTTGGAAAGCAAGTTGCTGAACTTTTTGGAAGGTTAGATTTTCTAAAAATACTTGAAGCGTATGAATGACAGGTTTCAAATCTTCCTTATTTAATAATTGGACAAATTGTCCTTCTTCTTTTAAGGGAATCACCACAACCACCGTTGGTGTTCCTGCTAAAGATTTATGAATAAACGATCCATCCGTCCCTTTTTCTTGAACATTTGACTTCACTTCGTATCCTAAACTTTGAGCAACTTCTTTAATTTCTTTGACTAACGAAACATTTGGTAATAATGTCTTATCAAAATAGCGAATATAAACTGTTTGTTCTGCATAATTTTTCACAGGTGCTACATCTAATACAATCGATACATCTGGCAATATCGTATTTGTAGCAGTAATCGCTCCTCTATAGCCCACAATTGATTGAGCAATTCCTCCAATGCTAAGTGTATACGGTAGAGAAGGCATTGTTTTCATCAACTGATAAGCAGCATAAACTCCAGCTCGATTGGAGATATTTTTACTTAAAATCGTTTGTTCTGTTTCAATCACTGGAATTTCTAAGACAAAAGTATCTCCTACTTGGACCCCAAACTCTTCTACTTCTTGTTGAGACCTAGCTCCTATATGAATCCAATAGTGTTCTTGCTTTTGTAGTACATATCCATAAACTCGTTGATGATGTCGTGTTAACAGACATACTCGTTGGTGAAGAAAATCTTTTGGTGCAACATCTCCAATGGTTACAAAAGACAATAATCCATTCTCATGAATATCATCAATCATTCCTCCACATTCATCAATATTTGAACTAATCATCACTGTAAAAGGACTATTTTCAACTTGTCTCTCCCCAAAAATCGAACCTAATTTATCTCTTTTCAAGTCTAAATTCAATGTTTGATATTCATGAGACAAATATTGATGAACTTCATACTCGTCTCCAGAAACTCCAGGTAGACTACATAAAGTACGTAACTCCACTTCACTCGCTTCCCTTCTAACGATAAATTCGATTCGACTCTTGTTGATCATGCGCAATAATTAGTGCAATGTCTTTCAACGCATCATTTAAACCAACTGCACCTTTTTTAGGCATTCCAATCATGGTCGTATGTTCCTTGAATTGTTGAATGATTTCTTCATTTTCTTTCGAACAAGCGACATATGTTTTACAATCCGTTTGATGTTCAATAAAAGAAGCTACATTTGCTGCCATTTCTGTAAAAGTTTCATCATTAAAGCATGGTCCCGCAAACAATACTTCTGCTTTTGTTTTCAAAATCAAATTATGAATTTTATGAAGCACTTCTTCCTTATGGTTTTCAAAATAATCTGGGCCACAATACACTGTCGCTAATACTTGTAAATTTTCTTTTAAAAAGTAATCTTTATACATTAAGTAGGAGCCAATTCCTCCTTTTTCTAACCCAAGAGGAGTATCAGCTCTTTCCTTTCCACCATAACCTGCTTGTATTTGATTCAAAAATAATATCACTCGCATATGCTTTCTCCCTTCAAAAAAAGTGGGAATAACGACAGAAATTCTCCCATTTCTGTTGTCTTCCCACCTCCGCACGTTCAACTTTTCTACTCGTTTATTACTTTTTATAAATCATCAAAACTTAAATCATCTAATGACAATTCATCTAATTCATCACTTAATGAGTTAGCAGCTTGATGTTCTTCATGAAGATATTGTTTATCAATCACTCTAAAGAATGGATAGTAAATTCCCATTCCAATACTAATTAATACAATTTGGAATAAACCTGCTACAATACTTCCTGTTGATAACCATCCAGAGAAGAAGAATGGTGTTGTCCAAGGAAGTGCTGCCCCTGTAGTATATGGAATCAATCCAATTAGAGTTGCAATAGTCGCTAAAATTGTATTTACTAATGGTGTTAAAATAAATGGAATTACGATTAATGGATTTAATACAACTGGTAATCCAAAAATAATCATTTCATTAATCCCAAAAATACCAGGCACAATGGCTAAACGTCCTAATTTTTTCATACGTTCTGATTTTCCAAAGAATACCATTAAGAAAACAAGTGACAACGTACTACCGCCACCACCAAAGTTTCCAAAGAAATCTCCGAATGGACCTGTAAAGATATTAGGAAGCGTTGCTCCTTGTTTAAAGGCTTCTAAGTTTTCCGCTGTTAAAGCTAAATGAATTGGATTAAATACCGTATTCGTTACAGCAGGACCATTAATACCAAAGAACCAGAATAAAGTAGATAAGAACTGATAAATTGGTTCAAAAATCAAGCTTTGTCCGAACCCCATTAATGGCGCTTGTAAGATTTTATAAATAAAGTTATGAGCGTATTGATAATCTGTTGCTGAGAACACTAAAGACACTACAAAGAAGAAGAACATTGCAAATGCACTTGGAATTAATGCTGCAAAAGATTGAGTTACAGCTGGTGGAACACCGTCAGGCATTTTAATAACCCAGCCTTTATTTTTAATCGTTACAAAAATTTTTACAGAAATAATAGCTGTTAACATTGCCAAAAACATTCCTGCTGAACCTAAATGCCCTAACGCAAATCCATTGAATGCTTTACCATTGGCTGCATTTACGAAATCAGCATGAACCTTTGGTGTAATAATAAGGAAACATACAAGAGCAACGGCTCCACCCGCAATTGGATCGCTTTCTAATTGACGAGCATATGCATAACCAATCCCAACTGCTCCTAATAGCCCTAAAACACTAAATGTTGAATCAATGACCGCATCCATTTTACTTGGCCAACCTTGACCAAAAAATTGAGCTAAGAAATCAACATACCCTGGTATTGGAAAGTTCGCAATTACAAGGAAAATAGAAGCCACAATAATTAATGGTGTGGATACTAAGAAACCATCACGAATCGCAATTAAGACTTTATTATTGCCTAATTTTTCCGCGGAACTTCCCATTACTTTTTCTAACGAAGCAAACATAACAAATCCTCCTATTTTTTATTTTTAATGAGTTGAATCGCGCGTTTTAAAATACGTTCCCCATTGACATTCCCATAATCTTCCAAATTAATCACTTCTACAGGAATACCAGTAGGCTCATATTTTTCACGAGTAGCATTAAATTTGAATTTCACTTGAGGTCCTAAAAGAATGACATCCGGATGAAATTCTTGAACTACAGAATCTAGCTGAACATCAGGAAATGCTTTAACTTCTATTGGCAATTGATGTTGATTCGCAACTTCCTGCATTTTACTTGCCACTAGACTAGTAGACATCCCTGCATTACAAAATAAATACACACGTTTCATACATATACCCCCAGTTATTTTGTTATGTTATTAAGCTTTTTCAATTTTATCTAATCGTTGATATAAGGCTAAAACCTCTTCACTTGTTACTTGTAAGATTTCTGTACTCATCAATTGATCTTCTGAATGTAATAAAAGCAACGACAAAGGTACTTTATTTCCTGAACTATCTTTTTGTAATAATTCAAAATGAATTTCATGTCCTTTTAATCGTTGCTGTTGACCTTCCTCAATCAAAGATTGAGCTTCTTCAAAATTTCCTTTTTTTGCAGCTACCATCGCTTCCATAAAAGCAGAACGAGCCGCTCCTAATGCGCTAATCATTCTAAAGCACACTAATTCTATTTCATTCATGATTATTCCTCCTCTCCTAGCCTTTTTAAATGCTTTCTTTCTGAAGTCATTATAAACCGTTTTCGAGAAAAATCCTAGTCCTTTAACTTAAAATCCTTTAATTATTCCATTTTTTCACAAATTGAAAACAAAAAACTCTCAGAACAACAGAGCTTCCATCATTCTGAGAGTTAATTTTAACCAATTGTCTTTTCATAAGGAGACTTCACAAATTGAATAGCTTTTAAAATAGCCATAATTGGATTTATCAATACTAATGCATATTGCATCATCCCAAACAATCTTATTAATAAAACCATTGGACTAGATAAATGAAGAATCCATCCTAAACTTAATACTTCAACCATATAACGATAGGACATAAAAAAGATTGGTGTTAACATAATCGCAAACATCATTTCTCCTAATACAATTAATGGAGAATTTTTCCATGTTTTCCCATTCCATTGTTCTGCAATCATAATCAATAAAGCCATTAGAAAGACAAATAAGACAACTTCCCCATCTTTCGCTAATAGCGAACTTCCTTGATTCATCGCATATACTGTTATTGCACTTGTTAGTACTATCATTCCCATGATAAATTTCCAATAATAAGTACTAAACTTTTTCATCACCTTTGCTCCTTTCTCTAACTCCCACCTTTACGACCATCATCATTGACTGCTCACTTTAAATCAAGAGTATCTGAGAAAATTTAATAAAAATTTAGGAAATAAAAAAGACAGCCAAAGCTGTCTATCCTACTGGGGTAGCTGGATTCGAACCAACGAATGACGGAGTCAAAGTCCGTTGCCTTACCGCTTGGCTATACCCCAA
>CAMYBO010000007.1 GCA_947254045.1 uncultured Granulicatella sp.
TTGTATTGGTTTTCAAGAATTTTAAGAGTTCAAATTAAACAGCTAGAAACGTTGAAATTACAATGTTTCTAGCTGTTTTTGAGCAAAAATGAAACACACGGAGGCGTTTGTATAAAAAAAGATTGATAAATCAACAAAAAAAGCTTGCATTTTTATAAATTAGCATGTATACTGTTAAAAGTGTCGCAGGGGATAAGTATGTCCACGTGCGATACCCCCCTGTAAAGGAAACAGGGGTAGCTATGAAACGAGAGGTTGCGACACACCCGGACGCTTTGCCACGAAAGGGAAACGTCGGAAATTCGCGTGGAGCTAGTCTTATGACAACATTAGACGAAGGAGGAAAGAAAATGGCAAAACAAAAAATCCGTATCCGTTTGAAAGCTTACGAACACCGTGCGCTTGATCAATCAGCGGAAAAAATCGTAGAAACAGCAAAAAGAACTGGTGCTAGCGTAGCTGGTCCAATTCCATTGCCTACAGAAAGATCGCTATATACAGTTATTCGTGCGACTCACAAATACAAAGATTCTCGCGAACAATTTGAAATGCGTACTCACAAACGTTTGATTGACATTGTCAATCCAACACCAAAAACTGTTGATGCCTTAATGAAACTTGATTTACCAAGTGGCGTTGACATCGAAATCAAATTATAATTTATAGAAAAATGGAGGTGTAACCATGACCAAAGGAATCTTAGGCAAAAAAGTAGGGATGACTCAATACTTTACAGAAGCAGGTGAACTTATTCCTGTAACAGTTGTAGAAGTAACTCCAAACGTTGTTCTTCAATTAAAAACAATCGAAAACGACGGTTACGAAGCTGTTCAATTAGGTTTCGACGACTTACGTGAAGTTTTATCAAATCGCCCTGCAAAAGGTCATGTAGCAAAAGCAAATGCTACTCCTAAGCGCTTCATTCGTGAATTCAACAATGTCGAGCTTAGCGAGTACGAAGTAGGACAAGAAATCACTGTTGATGTATTTAAAGCAGGTGACATCGTTGACGTAACAGGAACATCTAAAGGAAAAGGTTTCCAAGGTGCGATTAAACGTCATGGTCAATCTCGTGGACCAATGGCTCACGGTTCTCGTTACCACCGTCGTCCTGGTTCAATGGGTGGAGCATCATTCCCATCACGCGTATTCAAAGGTAAAGCTTTACCTGGACAAATGGGTGGCAACCGTATCACTATTCAAAATCTTGAAGTGGTTAAGGTTGATGCAGAACGTAACGTTATCTTAATCAAAGGTAATGTACCAGGATCTAAAAAATCATTAGTAGAAATTAAAACAGCTATTAAATCAAAATAATTCAGTAAGGAAGGAGGAACGAGAGAATGACAAAAGTTACATTATACAAACAAGATGGAACAACAAATGGAGAAATTGAGTTAAACTCAGACATCTTCGGAATTGAACCAAATGAAAATGTAGTATTCGACGCAGTAATCATGCAACGCGCTTCATTACGTCAAGGAACTCACGCAGTTAAAAACCGTAGTGCAGTAAGCGGAGGCGGCCGTAAACCATGGCGCCAAAAAGGAACTGGTCGTGCTCGTCAAGGATCAATCCGTTCACCACAATGGCGTGGCGGAGGTATTGTATTCGGACCAACACCTCGTTCATATAGTTACAAATTACCAAGAAAAGTACGTCGCTTAGCGATTAAATCAGTATTATCACAAAAAGTATTAGATCAAAAGCTTGTTGTAGTGGAAGCATTACAATTCGACGCACCAAAAACAAAAGAGTTTGCACAAGTATTAGCTAACTTAAAAGTTGACACAAAAGTGTTAGTAGTTGTTGAATCTTCAAACGAATTTGCACAATTAGCTGCACGTAACATTCCAAACGTAACAGTTGTTGACGAAACACAAGTTACTGTTTTAGATGTTGTAAACAACGATAAATTAGTATTAACACAAGCTGCTCTTTCTAAAGTAGAGGAGGGACTTCAATAATGGATGCACGTGACGTAATCAAACGCCCAATCATTACTGAAGCTTCAATGCTTGCTACTGACGAAAAGAAATATACTTTCGAAGTAGACGTACGCGCAAACAAAATTGAAGTACGTCAAGCCGTAGAAGAAATTTTTGGTGTTAAAGTAGAAAAAGTTAACATCTTAAATGTACGTGCTAAATTCAAACGTGTTGGCCGCTATGCTGGTTACACAAACAAACGTCGTAAAGCAATCGTGAAGCTTACAAAAGACTCAAAAGATATTCAAATCTTCGCTGAAGAAGCATAATCTTCGAAGCAAAACTACTATTATATAGGAGGAATTAGACGTGGCGATTAAAAAATATAATCCAACCTCAAACGGCCGTCGTAATATGACAGGTTATGATTTCAGCGAAATTACAAAGTCAACACCAGAAAAAACTTTGTTAGAATCATCAAAAAACAACGCTGGTCGTAACAGCCAAGGTAAAATCACTGTACGTCACCAAGGTGGCGGACACAAACGTGCTTATCGTGTGATTGACTTCAAACGTAACAAAGATAACGTTGAAGGAGTTGTTCACTCAATCGAGTACGATCCAAACCGTTCAGCAAACATTGCTTTAATTCACTATGTTGATGGAGTGAAAGCATATATCATTGCTCCAAAAGGTTTACAAGTAGGACAACGTATCGAATCAGGCGTTAACGCTGATATCAAAGTTGGTAATGCATTACCATTAGGAAGCATTCCAGTCGGTACTGTTATCCACAACATTGAAACAAAACCAGGTAAAGGCGGACAATTAGTTCGTTCAGCTGGTACAAGTGCTCAAGTACTTGGTCAAGAAGGTAAATACACTTTAGTTCGTTTGAACTCAGGTGAAGTTCGTATGATTTTAGCAACTTGCCGTGCAACAATCGGTACTGTTGGTAACGAACAACATGAATTAATTAACTTTGGTAAAGCTGGTCGTGCTCGTTGGAAACGTAAACGTCCAGAAGTTCGTGGATCTGTAATGAACCCTAACGATCACCCACACGGTGGTGGTGAAGGTCGTGCTCCAATCGGACGTCCAACACCAGTATCTCCATGGGGTAAACCAGCTCTTGGATACAAGACTCGCAGCAAGAAAGCCCGTTCAAACAAACTTATTGTTCGTGGTCGTAAAAAATAATTATTAAAACAAATCTGATTCTATTAAAATTTTGGAAGGAGGATTTCCATAATGGGTCGTAGTTTGAAAAAAGGACCTTTCGTCGATGAACATTTGATGAAAAAGGTTGAAGCAGCTCAAGGAAGCGACAAAAA
Source organism: uncultured Granulicatella sp. (assembly GCA_947254045.1). Classification (GTDB taxonomy): domain Bacteria; phylum Bacillota; class Bacilli; order Lactobacillales; family Aerococcaceae; genus Granulicatella. Next base: position 3,263 of record CAMYBO010000007.1, read on the forward strand.
AGTAGTGATCAAAACTTGGTCTCGTCGTTCAACAATTTTCCCAAACTTTGTTGGACAAACAATTGCTGTATATGACGGCAGAAAACATGTTCCAGTTTATATTCAAGAAGACATGGTAGGACACAAACTTGGTGAATTCGCACCAACAAGAACTTACCGTGGTCATGCAAATGATGATAAGAAGAGTAAACGTAAATAACGAGGGGAGGACTTAAACTATGTCAGAACAAATCACATCTGCAAAAGCAGTTGCAAAAACAGTTCGTATTGCGCCTCGTAAAGCTCGTCTTGTTGTCGATCTAATTAGAGGTAAAAAAATCGGTGATGCAATTTCAATCTTGAAATTCACACCACGTGCAGCTTCACCAATCGTAGAAAAAGTATTGATGTCTGCAATCGCAAATGCTGAACACAATTTCGACTTAGATGTTGAAAACTTATATGTAAGCGAAGCATACGTGAACGAAGGACCAACAATGAAACGTTTCCGTCCACGCGCTAAAGGTTCAGCTTCACAAATCTTAAAACGCACAAGCCACATCACTGTAGTGGTATCAGAGAAGAAGGAGGGATAATCAGTGGGTCAAAAAATTCATCCAATTGGAATGCGTGTCGGAATCATCCGTGACTGGGATTCAAAATGGTACGCAGAAAAAGATTTCGCAGAATTCTTGCATGAAGATTTAAAAATCCGTGATTATATCCGTAAACAATTAAGCGACGCTAGCGTTTCAACAATTGAAGTTGAACGTGCAGCTAACCGTGTTAATGTTTCAATCCACACTGCAAAACCTGGTATGGTTATCGGTAAAGGTGGATCTGAAGTTGATAAATTACGTACAAACTTAAATAAATTAACAGGTAAAAAAGTACACATCAACATCGTGGAAATCAAAAAACCTGATTTAGATGCAAAATTAGTTGCTGAAGGAATTGCTCGCGACTTAGAACGTCGTATCGCTTTCCGTCGTGCACAAAAACAAGCTATTCAACGTACAATGCGTGCAGGTGCTAAAGGAATTAAAACAATGGTATCAGGTCGTTTAAACGGTGCAGATATCGCTCGTTCAGAAAGCTATTCTGAAGGAACAGTTCCATTACACACATTACGTGCAGATATTGACTACGCTTGGGAAGAAGCAGATACAACTTACGGAAAATTAGGTGTTAAAACATGGATTTACCGTGACGAAGTATTACCAACAAGAAAGAACAGTAACTCTGAGAAAGGAGGGAAATAAACATGTTAGTACCAAAACGTGTAAAACACCGTCGTGAATTCCGTGGAAAAATGCGCGGGGAAGCTAAAGGTGGTAAAGAAGTAGTATTCGGTACATACGGTTTACAAGCAACAGAATCTCACTGGATTACAAACCGTCAAATCGAAGCAGCTCGTATTGCAATGACTCGTTATATGAAACGTGGTGGGAAAGTATGGATTAAAATTTTCCCTCACAAATCATACACAGCTAAAGCTATCGGGGTACGTATGGGTTCTGGTAAAGGGGCGCCTGAAGGTTGGGTAGCACCAGTTAAACGTGGCAAAGTCATGTTTGAAATTGCTGGAGTTTCAGAAGAAGTAGCTCGTGAAGCTTTACGTTTGGCATCACACAAATTGCCAGTTAAAACAAAATTTGTGAAACGCGAAGAAAATGGTGGTGAATCGAATGAAGGTTAATGCACTTAGAAAAGAACTTAAAGGGTTATCCACTGCTGAACTTGTTGAAAAAGAAAAAGAATTAAAGCAAGAACTATTCAACTTACGATTCCAACTTGCTACTGGTCAATTAGAAGGTACAGCACGCATTCGTGAAGTACGTAAACAAATTGCGCGTATCAAGACTGCATTGCGTCAAGAAGAATTGCAAAAATAATCATCAGCAAAGGAGGCAATGAACATGACTGTAGAACGTAACCAACGTAAAGTATATCAAGGTCGCGTTGTTTCAGATAAGATGGAAAAGACTATTGTAGTTGCTATTGAAACTTACAAACGTCACAAAACTTACGGAAAACGCGTTAAATATACGAAAAAATTTGTAGCTCATGATGAAAATAACTCAGCTAAAATCGGTGATATTGTTAAGATCATGGAAACTCGTCCATTGTCAGCAACAAAACGTTTCCGTTTAGTTGAGATTGTTGAAGAAGCAGTAATTATTTAATTTCAAATTGTGTAAACATTTGAAAGGAGGAACCAATAGTGATTCAAACAGAAACTCGTTTAAAAGTGGCTGACAACTCAGGCGCTCGTGAAGTATTGACAATTAGAGTTCTAGGCGGATCTGGCCGCAAAACAGCTAACATCGGTGACATAATCGTTGCAACTGTTAAACAAGCAACACCAGGTGGGGTTGTTAAAAAAGGTGACGTTGTTAAAGCTGTAATCGTTCGTACGAAATCAGGAGCTCGTCGTAAAGACGGTTCTTACATTAAATTCGACGAAAACGCATGTGTAATCATTCGTGATGACAAGAGCCCTCGTGGAACACGTATCTTTGGACCAGTTGCACGTGAATTACGTGATAACAACTATATGAAGATCGTTTCATTAGCTCCAGAAGTATTATAATTCTCATCAAAATCGAAGGAGGTGTAACACATGCACGTAAAAACTGGTGATAAAGTTAAAGTAATCTCAGGTAAATACAAAGGAAAAGAAGGAGTAATCCTAAAAAGTTTTCCAAAACAAAACCGAGTTCTTGTTGAAGGTGTAAACATTGTTAAGAAACATCAAAAACCATCTCAAGCTAACCAAACAGGCGGCGTAGTTGAAATGGAAGCACCAATTCATGTTTCAAACGTAATGCTAATTGACCCTTCAACAGGTGCAGCTACACGTGTTAGCTACAAGGTTGAAAATGGTAAAAAAGTTCGCGTGTCTAAACGCACAGGCGAAGTACTAGATAAGTAATTTTAGGAAGGAGGACCATCCTGCATGAATCGCTTAAATGCAAAATACAACAACGAAGTGGTAGCTTCTTTAATGGAAAAGTTTAACTACAAATCAATTATGGAAGTACCTAAAGTAGAAAAAATCGTTATCAACATGGGTGTTGGTGATGCAACATCAAACGCTAAAAACTTAGAAAAAGCAGTTGAAGAATTAACATTAATTTCTGGTCAAAAACCAGTTGTTACTACAGCTAAAAAATCTATCGCTGGTTTCCGTTTACGTGAAGGTATGCCTATCGGTACTAAAGTTACTTTACGTGGTGAACGTATGTATGATTTCTTAGATAAATTAGTAACAGTTTCATTACCTCGTGTACGTGACTTCCGTGGAATCTCTAAAAAATCATTTGACGGACGTGGAAACTACACTTTAGGTGTGAAAGAACAATTAATCTTCCCTGAAATTGACTACGATCGCGTAGACAAAGTACGTGGTATGGATATCGTTATCGTAACTACTGCTAAATCAGACGAAGAAGCTAAAGAATTATTAACACAACTTGGAATGCCTTTCCAAAAATAAAATAAAACTCACAGGAGGCGAGTAGTTTGGCTAAAAAATCAATGATCGCAAAGAACAAACGTCCAAAAAAATATTCAACACAAGAATATACTCGTTGTGAACGTTGTGGTCGACCACATTCAGTTTATCGTAAATTCAAACTTTGCCGTATTTGTTTACGTGAGCTTGCCTATAAAGGGCAAATCCCAGGAATGAAGAAAGCAAGTTGGTAATCATTACTACTTGATAAAGGAGGTACTCATTAATGGTTATGACAGATCCAATCGCGGATTTCTTAACTCGTATTCGTAACGCGAACATGGTTCGTCACGAATCTTTAGAAGTTCCGTCATCAAATATTAAAGTGGCTATTGCTAACATCTTAAAATCTGAAGGATTTATCAAAGACTTCACAGTTGAAGAAGATGGCAAGCAAGGTGTCATGAAAGTATTCTTGAAATATGGAAAAAATAACGAACGTGTAATCACAGGATTGAAACGTATTTCTAAACCTGGTTTACGTGTGTACGCTAAAACAGGCGAAGTTCCTAAAGTATTAAACGGTTTAGGTATCGCTATCGTATCAACATCTGAAGGTGTTATTACAGACAAAGAAGCAAGATCTAAAAACGTAGGTGGAGAAGTTCTAGCATACGTTTGGTAATCTAGAAAACAAGGAGGTGCAGCCAAGTGAGCCGTATCGGAAATAAACCAGTTGTTATCCCAGCAGGCGTAACAATCGACTTAAAGGACAATACAGTAACTGTTAAAGGTCCAAAAGGTGAATTATCATATACATTCAACCAAAATATCACATTAGTTCAAAACGAAGGTAAAGTTGTTTTCACTCGTCCAGATGACTCAAAAGAAAACAAAACAATCCACGGAACAACTCGCGCAGTATTCAACAACATGGTTGTTGGTGTTACTGAAGGATTCCAAAAAGAATTGGAATTAATCGGGGTTGGGTATCGTGCTCAATTACAAGGTAAAAAACTTGTATTAAACGTTGGATATTCTCATCCAGTGGAATTCACACCGGAAAAAGGAATTGAAATCGAAGTTCCTTCAAATACTAAAGTAATCGTAAAAGGTTATGACAAACAAAAAGTTGGCGAATTAGCTGCTAACATTCGTGGCGTACGTCCACCAGAACCATATAAAGGTAAAGGTATTCGTTACGTTAATGAATTTGTACGTCGTAAAGAAGGTAAAACAGGTAAATAATTTTCGTAATTATTTACCTTTTGTTGCGCTATTAGTCGCATAAAAATATATTATAAGAGGTGAAAATTGTGATTACAAAACCAGACAAAAATAAAGTGCGTCAAAACCGTCACGCACGTGTTCGTCGCAAAATTTCTGGTACTGCTGAGTGCCCACGCTTGAACGTTTTTCGTTCTAACAAAAACATCTACGCTCAACTAATTGATGACGTAGCGGGTGTGACGCTAGCAAGTGCCTCTACTTTAGATACAAATGTAGAAAATGGAACAAAAACAGAGGAAGCTGTTGCAGTTGGTAAATTAATTGCAGAACGTGGACTTGAAAAAAATATTAAGAAAGTAGTCTTTGACCGTGGTGGATACTTATACCATGGACGTGTAAAAGCTTTAGCTGAAGCTGCACGTGAAAATGGACTAGTATTCTAGGAAAAGGAGGACCCACAATTCATGGTTAATATTGATGCAAGAAACTTAGAATTAGAAGATCGTGTAGTTGCGATTAACCGCGTAACAAAAGTTGTCAAAGGTGGACGTCGTTTACGTTTTGCTGCTTTAGTTGTTGTAGGTGACCGTAATGGACATGTTGGATTCGGTACTGGTAAAGCTCAAGAAGTTCCAGAAGCAATCCGTAAAGCAATCGAAGATGCTAAGAAAAACTTAATTGAAGTACCTACAAGTGGTTCTACAATTCCTCACGAAGTTATCGGACGTTTCTGCGGTGGAAATGTATTACTTAAACCAGCTCAAGCCGGTTCAGGAGTTGCCGCAGGTGGACCAGTTCGTGCCGTTGTTGAATTAGCAGGTATCGCTGATGTAACTTCAAAATCTTTAGGTTCAAACACACCTGTAAACATGGTTCGTGCTACAATCGAAGGTTTGAAACAATTAAAACGTGTTGAAGATGTTGCTGCATTACGTGGCAAATCAGTTGAAGAATTATTAGGATAGGAGGACATAGAAAATGGCAGAATTAAAGATCACTTTAAAGAAAAGCTTGATTGGACGTCCTCAAAACCAAATTGATACTTGTAAAGCATTAGGCTTAACAAAAATTCGTTCAACAGTTGTAAAACCAGCTAACGATGCTATCAAAGGCATGGTTAACACAGTATCACATCTAGTGGATGTTGAGGAAGTTTAATTAATCAACTTATAAGAGGAGGTGCTCGAAACATGAAACTTCATGAATTACAACCAGCAGCAGGTTCTCGTAAAGAACGTAACCGTGTTGGTAGAGGTCAAGGTTCAGGAAATGGAAAAACTGCTGGACGCGGAAGCAAAGGTCAAAAAGCTCGTTCAGGCGGTGGCGTTAGATTAGGATTCGAAGGTGGACAAACTCCATTGTTCCGTCGTTTACCAAAACGTGGTTTCCAAAATATCAATCGTAAAGAATATGCAGTCGTAAATCTAGAAACATTAAACCGTTTCGAAGATGGACAAGAAGTGACTGCTGCTGTACTAGTTGAGGCTGGTATCGTTAAAAACGAGAAAGACGGTATCAAAGTATTAGCAAACGGAAAACTTGAACGTAAGTTAACTGTTAAAGCAAATAAATTTTCTCAAGCAGCAAAAGAAGCAATTGAAGCTGCAGGTGGAACTGTAGAGGTGATTTAATGTTCTCTCTACTGAAAAATGCGATCACAACAAAGGATATTAGACAACGTCTACTATATACACTAATGGTATTAGTGGTATTCAGAATTGGGACGCATATTACAGTTCCTGGTGTTAATGCATCAGCTATCGAATCATTTGCATCGTCAGGTTTCTTTGGAATTTTAAATACATTTAGTGGTGGGGCATTATCAAACTTCTCAATCTTTTCGATGGGGGTTTCGCCATACATCACTGCGTCAATCGTAGTTCAATTATTACAAATGGACATTCTTCCTACATTCGTAGAATGGGCAAAACAAGGGGAAGTTGGTCGACGTAAGTTGAATACCGCAACTCGATATTTAACTATTGTTATTGGATTTTTCCAAGCTTTTGCGATTTCATTTGGATTCAATGCGTATGCAAACTATGGATTAATTAACAATCCTGGTATTTCAACATACTTATTGATTGCATTAGTTTTAACAGCGGGAACAATGTTTGTTACTTGGTTAGGGGATATGATTACTGTAAATGGAATTAGTAATGGGGTTTCCATTATTATCTTTGCAGGGATTGTAGCTCGTATGCCACATGACATTTACGAATTTTATGTCAATCAATTACAAGGAAAAGCTGATGAAGAGTTATATCGTGCGTATGGATTTACTGCTGCACTAGTAGTGGCCATTATTCTTGTGGTAATGTTAGTAGTATATATTGAACAAGCGCAACGTCGTTTGCCAATTTCATACTCTAAACGTCCAACAGGAGCAAGCGAAGCTTCATGGTTACCATTGAAGATCAACTCTGCAGGGGTTATTCCAGTAATTTTTGCAAGTTCGTTTATAGCATTACCTCAAACTGTGTTAAGTGCTGTTCGTGGACAATACAGTGAGGAAAGTTGGTATCAAGTTGCAACAAATATATTTGATTACCAAAAACCAGCAGGTGCAAGTTTATATATCTTTTTAATAGTAGTATTTACTTACTTCTATGCATTTGTACAAGTAAACCCTGAGAAAGTTGCGGAGAACTTACAAAAACAAGGTGGTTACATCTTAAGTGTAAGACCTGGTAAAGAGTCAGAACATTATATTTCTGGAATGCTTTTAAGATTGAGTTCAGTTGGAGCACTTTACTTAGGTGGTATTTCATTATTACCTATGATTGCTGCAGCTTTGTGGTATCTACCACGTGGTTTAATGTTAGGTGGAACAAACTTACTTATCGTAGTTGGGGTTGCACTTGAAATTAGCCGTCAAATTGAAGGCCGAGCAATTAAACGTAAATATAAAGGGTTTATCCAAGAGTAATGAGGAAGATTGACAAAATATTTTTGAATGTTTTGTCTTTTCTTCATCTACAATGTAAAGGAGATATTATGAATATTATTTTAATGGGCTTACCTGGAGCAGGTAAAGGAACTCAAGCAGAAAAAATTGTTGCTACTTATAACATTCCACATATTTCAACTGGTGATATGTTCCGTGCTGCTATGCAACAAGGAACAGAGTTAGGACTAAAAGCTAAATCTTTCATGGATAAAGGTGAATTAGTACCTGATGAAGTTACTAATGGAATTGTTAAGGAACGTTTACAAGCAGAAGATGCTAAAAACGGATTTTTATTGGATGGTTTTCCAAGAACACAAGCTCAAGCAGAAGCACTTGATAAAATTATGGATGAATTAGGTCGTAAAATTGATGCAGTTATCAATATCGAAGTAAATCCAGAAATTTTAATGCAACGTTTAACTGGACGATTCATTTGCAGAAACTGTGGAGCTACTTATCACAAAATCAATAAACCAACTAAAGTAGAAGGTACATGTGATCGTTGTGGAGAACACGATTTCTACCAACGTGAAGATGACAAACCTGAAACTGTTGAAAATCGTATTCAAATTAATATTGAACAATCAAAACCAATCTTAAACTACTACAATGCAAAAGAAGTTTTACATAATGTAGATGGTGAAAGCGGGATTGATCATTTGTTTAACACAATTCAATCAATTATGGGCGAACCGCACCAAGCTTAACCTGTTATCTTGCATTTATTGTAGCTGAAATGGTATAATTAGAAAGTTAGATAACGGTAGAAGTCCGTCAGTAAAATCCGTAACAACTTTTTAAAAGTGAGGAGGATGAAGCATGGCAAAGGAAGACGTAATTGAAATTGAAGGTATTGTTAATGAAACATTACCAAATGCGATGTTCAAGGTCGAACTTGAAAATGGTCATGAGGTTTTAGCGCATGTATCTGGTAAAATCCGGATGCACTATATTAAGATTTTACCGGGCGATAAAGTAACGGTTGAATTATCACCTTACGATTTAACGCGCGGAAGAATCACATATCGCTTTAAATAATGGACTCCGTTAATGATATAAAGGAGGGAACTTAAATGAAAGTTAGAGCATCAGTAAAACCAATTTGCGAAAAATGTAAAGTCATTAAACGCAATGGTAAAGTTATGGTGATTTGTCAAAATCCCAAACATAAACAACGTCAAGGATAATTTATAAGGAGGTACTTAAAAGTATGGCTCGTATTGCAGGTGTGGATATTCCACGTGAAAAACGTGTTGTTATTTCTTTAACCTATATCTACGGTATCGGTGTTACGACTTCTAAACAAGTATTAGCTGCTGCTAATGTAAGTGAAGATACTCGTGTTCGTGATTTATCAAATGATGAATTAGACCGTATCCGTGCAGAAGTGGATAAACTAAAAATTGAAGGTGACTTACGTCGTGAAGTGAACTTAAACATCAAACGTTTGATGGAAATTGGTTCATATCGTGGTGTTCGCCATCGTCGTGGTTTACCAGTTCGTGGTCAAAATACTAAAAACAATGCTCGTACTCGTAAAGGCCCAGCTAAGGCTATTGCAGGTAAGAAAAAATAAATTAGAGAAGAAGGAGGTTAATTCTTCATGGCAAAGAAAGTTGTACGCAAACGCCGCGTGAAAAAGAATATTGAATCTGGTGTAGCTCACATCCGTTCAACATTTAATAATACAATTGTTATGATTACAGATGTACATGGAAATGCTGTTTCATGGTCTTCTGCAGGTGCTTTAGGATTTAAAGGTTCTAAAAAATCAACACCATTCGCTGCTCAAATGGCTGCTGAATCTGCTGCGAAAGGTTCAATGGAGCATGGTATGAAAACAGTTGAAGTTTCAGTTAAAGGTCCTGGTTCAGGTCGTGAAGCTGCAATTCGTTCATTACAAGCTACTGGTTTAGAAGTTACAGCAATTCGTGACGTAACACCAATCCCACATAATGGATGTCGTCCTCCAAAACGCCGTCGTGTGTAATGGATTGTTATTGTTGAATTTTGTTGAACAATCGCACATTGTACGTACGTTTTGAAAGGGGTAAATAATAATGATCGAAATTGAAAAACCAAAAATTGAAACGATTGAGATCAGCGAAGATGCTAAATTTGGTAAATTCGTTGTTGAGCCACTTGAACGCGGTTATGGTACTACATTAGGGAACTCATTACGCCGTATTCTATTATCGTCACTCCCTGGTACTGCAGTAACAGATATCCAAATGGATGGCGTGTTACATGAATTTTCAACAATAGATGGCGTGGTAGAAGATGTTGCTGCAATTATTTTAAATATTAAGAAAATTGCATTAAAATCTTTTAGCGAAGATGATAAAGTGTTAGAAATCGATATCGTTGGTCCTGCTGTTGTAACAGCTGGAGATATCAAACATGATAGTGATGTCGAAATCCTTAACCCTGATTTATATATTTGTACAGTAGCTGAAGGTCATCGCTTCCATGTTCGTATGAACGCTAAAAATGGTCGCGGTTATGTTCGTGCTGACTATAATAAATCTGAAAATATGCCAATTGGTGTTATCCCAATTGATTCTATTTATACTCCGATTAGTAAAGTGAACTACCAAGTCGAAAATACTCGCATTGGTCAAAAAAATATTTATGATAAATTAACGTTAGATGTATGGACAGATGGTTCTATCTCTCCAGAGGAAGCTATTAGTTTAGCAGCTCGTATTTTAACAGAACACTTAAATATTTTTGTTAATTTAACAGATGAAACTCGTCAAGTAGAAATTATGGTCGAAAAAGAAGAAACTCAAAAAGAGAAGATGCTTGAAATGACTATTGAAGAATTGGACTTATCAGTTCGTTCTTATAACTGCTTAAAACGTGCGGGAATCAATACTGTACAAGAATTAACAAACAAATCTGAAGCTGAAATGATCAAAGTTCGTAACTTAGGTCGTAAATCGCTTGAAGAAGTTAAACACAAATTAATCGAATTAAATTTAGATTTACGTCGTGAAGACTAATAGAAACTCTTAAGAAGGAGGAATATTAAAAAATGGCTTATCGTAAATTAGGACGTACAAGTTCACAACGTAAAGCGTTATTACGTGACTTGACAACTGACTTAATTATTAACGAACGCATCGTTACAACTGAAGCTCGTGCTAAAGAAATTCGCTCAACTGTAGAGAAAATGATTACTTTAGGTAAACGTGGAGATTTACATGCTCGTCGTCAAGCAGCTGCATTTGTTCGTAACGAAGTAGCAGATGTACGTGAAGAAGGCGAAGGAATCGTTGTTGAAACTGCATTACAAAAATTATTCAATGGTTTAGCATCACGTTACAACGAACGTCAAGGTGGATACACTCGTGTTCTTAAAACTGAACCTCGTCGTGGCGATGCTGCACCAATGGTTATCATTGAATTAGTTTAATAAATAAACAAACACTTTTCGATGGTTGAAATGAGCGTCATGATGGTAATAATCATCTTGCGGTTGTGAGGTGAGAAGTCTGAGGCTACTGTAAAGTAGCCTTATTCTTTCTCATGATTATTTAGTCTAGCTCGCTGTCTCCCCGCCAGCGTTGGCGGGAAGGCACTTCATCATGAAGGTGTCTTTTTTTTGTTTATATACATATTTTGTTTTATTATACATATTATAAAAGGTTAAGAGGTGAAGGAATTGACTCAACCAGTTATTTCAATTAAAAATATTCATTTTAATTATCAGGATCAAGATACGAGAGAGGCTTTATCAGATGTATCTTTAGACGTTTATGAAGAAGAATGGCTTGCGATTATTGGGCATAATGGTTCTGGTAAATCAACACTTGCAAAAATGATGAATGGTTTGTTAGAAGCGTCCAGTGGAGAAATTTATATTGATGGACAATTATTAACGGAAGAATCCGTTTATGAAGCACGTCGTAAAGTTGGGATGGTGTTTCAAAATCCAGATAATCAATTTGTTGGAACAACTGTGGAAGATGATATTGCTTTCGGCTTAGAAAACATTGGAATGCCACGGGATGAAATGATTGAAAAAATCAATGCTTCGTTAGAAATGGTTCGTATGAGTCAGTTCAAAGAAAAAGAACCAGCTCGTTTATCTGGTGGGCAAAAACAACGAGTAGCAATTGCTGGAATGATTGCATTAGCTCCTAAAGTTATTATATTAGACGAAGCTACGTCTATGTTAGATCCTCAAGGAAGATATGAAGTGATTTCTACAATTCAACAACTTCATAAAGAAAAAGGAATTACAGTTATCTCTATTACACATGATTTAGATGAGGCAGCTCAAGCAGATCGTGTATTATTAATGGAAGGCGGAAAAGTGAATCGTATTGGTAAGCCTTCTGAAATTTTTGAAATGGGTACAACATTAGTGGATAAAGGTTTAGATGTTCCTTTCTCTGAAAAATTAAAAGCAGTCTTAAAAGAAAAAGGTTTAAATGTTCCAAGTGAATATTTAGATGAAGAAGGGTTGGTGGAATGGCTATGGACATCCGTTTTAAACAAGTAGGATTCGCTTATCAAGCGGGTACTCCTTTCGAGATGAGAGCACTACATGATGTATCGTTTTCAGTTAAAGATGGTTCTTATGTAGCCATTATTGGTCATACTGGTTCAGGTAAATCAACGATTCTTCAACATTTAAATGCGTTATTAAAACCAACTGAAGGGATTGTTGAATTAGGAGATAAAACAATTGATTCAACGACTGGAAATAAAGATTTAAAACCTTTACGTAAAAAAGTTGGGATTGTTTTTCAATTTCCTGAAGCACAATTGTTTGAAGAAACTGTAGAAAAAGATATTGCTTTTGGTCCTAAAAACTTTGGTGTGTGTGAAGAAGAAGCACTAAATATTGCAGCAGAAGTTATTCAAACTGTTGGATTACCAGCAGATGTGTTAAAAAAATCACCTTTTGATTTATCAGGTGGACAAATGAGACGTGTTGCGATTGCAGGCGTGTTAGCAATGAAACCAGAAGTATTAGTATTGGACGAACCAACAGCAGGATTAGATCCAAAAGGTCGCCTAGAAATGATGGAGATGTTTTATAAACTAAATAAAGAACAAAATATGACCATCGTTTTAGTGACTCATCAAATGAATGACGTTAGTGATTATGCGGATCATGTTGTTGTCATTGAATCTGGAAAAGTTGTGAAAGAAGGTTCGCCAAAAGAAGTATTTGCAGATGCTTCTTGGTTATTAGAAAAACAATTAGGGGTTCCAACAACATTAGCTTTTGTTGAAAAATTAAAAGAAAAAGGTTGGACTACAGATAAAATGCCTTTAACTTTAGATGAGCTAGCAGATGCTATCTTAGAAGAACGTGGGGTGAATTAAGAAATGTTAGATAAATTATTATTAGGACGTTATTTACAAGGAGATTCTTTTGTTCATCAATTAGATCCTCGTACAAAATTTATTTCTACATTTGTATTCATCATTATTATATTCCTTGCAAATAATTGGTTAACGTATTTAATTTTAGCAATTTTTACATTGGTAGCTTTATTTGCTTCTAAAATTCCAATGAAGTTCTTTTGGAATGGTGTAAAACCTCTATTATGGGTTATTTTATTTACCGTTGTATTGCAAATGTTGTTTACAACTGGTGGAGATGTGTACTTTGAATGGGGCTTTATTAAAATTACTTCATTTGGGGTCATTAATGCGATTTATATTTTCTTGCGGTTTGTATTGATTATTTTTATTTCTACATTAATGACTTTAACAACACCACCTTTACAAATTGCAGATGCTATGGAATCTATTATGAAACCGTTAGGGAAAATTGGTGTTCCAGTTCATGAGATTGCTTTGATGCTATCAATTGCTTTACGTTTTGTTCCAACTTTAATGGATGAAGCTCAGAAGATTATGAATGCACAACGAGCTCGTGGAGTGGACTTTGGTGAAGGGAATTTATTTGAACAAATGAAAGCCATCATTCCAATTTTAATTCCATTATTTGTGAGTTCATTTAATCGTGCAGAAGATTTAGCAACTGCCATGGAAGCTAGAGGTTATCAAGGTGGAACTGGTAGAACAAAATATCGTGTGTTAACATACGGAAAGAAAGATGGAGTAACAGCACTTACGCTTGTTATTTTAACCATTGCTTTAATAGTTTTTAGAGGGCAATGATAAAGATGGAGAATGACTTAACACTATTAAGATATATATTAAGAAAAATCTATCATGCTGAAACACGAATGAAGAAATTAAAATCATGGATGATTTTTGATTTTTTTAGTGATAGTCTCATTTTAAATTTTTTTAAGAGAAGACAAATTTCAGCACTGAATAAGGATTTAGCAGAAATTCAACGTGGAGTTAGAAAGCTTCAAAGAGACTATCCTTATTTATTAGCACATTCAAATCTACAAATTTCCAATTCAACTTGGGATTATATTTTTGATTTGTGGTTAGATAATGTAGTCGTGGATTTTATGATTTATAAAAATGTACAAGATATTTCTAAACATTTAGATTCGTTAAAAACAGTAGTTGTACGTTTAATCAAACAACAATTAAATTAAAGACTTTTCCGCAGCTGAATGATTTTTATACTGCGGAGAAGTCTTTTTCACTTTTTGAATAGGAATATGGTACAATTAGTCGAAGAAATCATGAAGGAGGAAATCGAGTGGGATTTCGTTATAAAGTCATTTTAAGCTATGATGGAACGAATTATGTAGGGTTTCAAGTACAAGAAAATGGCAATAGTATTCAAGCAGAATTAAATAAAGCATTACGAAAAATGACAAAGGGCTTGTATATTCCGGTTTGCGGTTCAGGTAGAACAGATTCAGGAGTACATGCAAATGGGCAAGTTATTCATTTTGATTATCCGACTAAAATTGAAGAAGAGAATTTACAACGAGCCTTAAACAGTTTATTACCGGATGATATTTCTGCAAAACAAGTAATGGCAGTTAGTGATGAATTTCATGCTAGATATAGTGTGACGGGAAAACGATACATTTACCGTGTAAATATTCAAAAATTCGTCAATCCATTTAGTCGTTTATATACTCTTCACCATCCTTATCGAGTGAATGTGGATAAGATGAATGAAGCTTTACAAGTGGTTATTGGTGAACATGATTTTACAAGCTTTTGTTCTACAAAGACGGATAAGGAATCGAAAGTGCGAATCGTTACTAAAGCGGAAGTTGTAGAGAAAGATGGGGAATTAGTTTTCACCTTTGAAGGAAATGGTTTTTTATACAATATGATTCGTATATTAGTAGGGACGAGTTTACAAATCGGGGATGGCTTGCGACCTGTTTCAGATATGAGAGATATTTTAGTAGCAATGGATCGACAAAAAGCAGGGCCTACAGCTCCTCCTCAAGGACTGTATTTAGATGAAGTTTTCTATGAAGAAAGGGAATAATGCAGTTTTATCAAGAGTATGTTACAATAGAAAAGGATTTAATTTAAAGGAGAGATTCGATGGTATTAGAAAATTTCGATGTAAATTTACAAAAATATGCAAAATTACTAGTGTCTACAGGGATTAATGTACAACCAGGACACACTGTGGCGATTTATGCAGAAGTGGAGCAAGCGCCATTTACACGCTTATTAGTAAAAGAAGCATATCAATTAGGAGCAAGCGAAGTAATCGTTCAATGGAGTGATGATGAAATTAACCGAGATCGTTTATTATATGCTGCTGAAGATCGTATTACGACTGTTCCAGAATATAAA
Organism: uncultured Granulicatella sp.; assembly: GCA_947254045.1. Lineage (GTDB taxonomy): Bacteria > Bacillota > Bacilli > Lactobacillales > Aerococcaceae > Granulicatella. The sequence continues at coordinate 18,598 of CAMYBO010000007.1, forward strand.
GTACAAGAAATGCATTATTTATTAGACCATAAAGCAAGTCGTTTAAGTATTGTTTCTAAAGATCCAGATGCATTAAATGGAGTAGATACAAGTCGTCTTGCTAAAGCAATGAAAGCTTCAAGTGTTGCTTTAAAACCAATGCGTGTAGCTACTCAAGCGAATAAAGTGAGCTGGACAGTTGCAGCAGCTGCAGGTAGTGCATGGGCTAAAAAAGTATTCCCAGAAGCAAAATCAACAGAAGAAGCTGTAGATTTATTATGGAATCAAATCTTCACAACTTGCCGAGTGTATGCTGAAGACCCAGTTGCAGCTTGGAAAGAACATGAAGAAACATTAGACAAAAAAGCAGCTGTTTTAAATAAAGAACAATTTGCTAAATTACACTACACTGCACCAGGAACTGATTTAACTCTTGGAATGCCTAAAAACCATGTTTGGGAAAGTGCTGGAAGCTATAATGCACAAGGTGAACATTTTATTGCAAATATGCCAACAGAAGAAGTGTTCTCAGCTCCAGATTATCGTGTAGCAGATGGTTATGTAACAAGTACTAAACCATTAAGTTATAACGGTAATATTATCGAAGGAATCAAAGTTACTTTTAAAGATGGTCAAATCGTAGAAGTTTCTGCTGAAAAGGGCGACCAAGTAATGAAAGATTTAGTATTCGGAAATATGGGTGCTCGTGGATTAGGAGAAGTTGCCTTAGTAAGTGATCCTTCTCCCATTTCTCAATCAGGTATTACATTCTTTAATACATTATATGATGAAAATGCTTCTAACCACTTAGCAATTGGTTCAGCGTATGCGACAAGTGTTAAAGGTGGAGAGAAATTCGAAACTGAAGAAGAATTAGCTGCAGCCGGTTTAAACCGTTCTGATATTCATGTGGACTTCATGATTGGTGGTCCAAATATGAATGTTGACGGTATTCGTGAAGACGGAACAGTTGTACCAATCTTCCGTAATGGAGACTGGGCTATTTAATGACTTTGAAAGCATCCTATCCATTGTTTTAGTCAGATGGATGGGATGTTTTTTACTTTAAAAATGAAGGAGGTTGAAAATATGACTCGACAAAGAAAATGGTTTTATGGAATTTTCGGAGCGTTATTTGCACTGATTTTATTATTTTATGGATTGATTCTTATGTTTACTTATCGTGGAACACCTGAAGCAATTGAGAAATGGAATGAGCATTCTTATGTAAAAAAGAATCAGTATTATCGATTTGAGGTGAAGGGAGAAGAACAAGCAACTCTATTATTTTATACGGGAGCTTTAGTTGAACCTCAAGCTTATGTTGGGATTGCCGAAGGGTTAGCGCAAAATGGGATTACGACTTATGTGATTGAATCTTCATTGAACTTACCGATTTTTGAAATGGGAACCATGGAAACAATTGTAAAAGAAGAGAATTTGGAAAAAGTATATGTAGCAGGACATTCTTTAGGGGGAGTTGTTGCAAGTTTAGATGCTGTAAAATTACAAAAAGACAATCACTTAGCAGGAATAATCTTATTAGCTAGTTATCCAGATAAAAGTGTTGATTTCAGTAGTAGCTCTATTTCAGTTTTATCGATTTTAGGAAGTTATGATAAGATTTTGAATTGGGAAAAATATGAAGCTAGTAAAATTCGTTTACCAAAGTCT
>CAMYBO010000008.1 GCA_947254045.1 uncultured Granulicatella sp.
CCCCTGTGAGGGTAGGACGTTGCCACGCTTCTAATTAGAAGGAGAATTTCTGGAAGGAAATTCTCTTTTTTTGTATACTATTTTTATAAACGATATTGGAGAATATGACATGAAAAAAGTAAATTTTTGGATGATTTGTTTGCTAGGTGTTTTTCTAGTAGGTTGTAGTGAAGTAGTTGAAGATAAAGGTTTACAAGATAAATTAGTCCAACAAGAAACACAAGTTCAAAATTATCATTTAACATTAAAACAAAATGAAGTAAAGAAAAAAGATGTAACAAGTTCGACTCAAGTAGTTGCAAATGCTTCTGTTTGGAGTGATGGTACAGGATTTGGAACTCGAATTGATAAAACAGACGGAAAAGCTACGAACCAAATCGAAGTGATTAGTGAAGGTGGTAAAGGAGCTATTCGTTATTATCAAGATCGATGGGAACCAACTATTTCTGCTCAATCGAGCTTACAAAATGTTATAGGATTTTCGTATCACAGTGTATTGCAATTGGCTCAAGATTTGTCAAATATTGCAACTTGGCAATCAGATGGTAGTTTTGAATACCAAGGTAGTAACGCAGCAGTACGTTTAGCATTAGCTTCTATGAATATTCAAGTGCATGAGAATACAAAAATTACTGTAAAGATGAAAGCTGATGTTAAGACAAATTTAATTGAAAGTTTCTCATTATTCTTAAACGAAGAAGATGAAACAATTCAAAAAACTTATGAAGTTAATTTTAATGGTATGAATCAACAACATAAAAAAGAATTACCGCTTTGATACGCTTTAAGTTACATTATAATGAATTTAAAAGCTTTCATGTTTCAATGGATTTCTAAGGAAAAGACTACTCATATTCTTGTTTTTTTGTTACAATAGGAATGGATAAATTTTAAGAATTGCGAGAAATGGAAAACATTTTGTAGACATGCGAGAGGGAGAATGCTTGCATTCTCCTTTTTTTATAAAGATTGGAGGTAAGAGAATGGGAAGAATTATTTCAATTGCAAACCAAAAAGGTGGTGTTGGTAAGACAACGACTACTGTAAGTTTAGCAGCTTCCCTAGCAAAATTGGGTCAGAAAGTTTTAATTATTGATAGTGACCCTCAAGGAAATGCAACAAGTGGATTAGGGGTACAAAAAGCTGATTTAACGTATGATGTTTATGATGTTATTGTAAATGAAGTGAATGTTCATGAAGTGATTGTACCTACAACACGTGAAAATTTAATGATAGTACCTTCAACCATTCAGCTAGCAGGAGCTGAAATTGAATTAACAAACCAAACACATCGTGAACAACGATTGAAACAAGCGTTAACAACGATTCGTGATGAATATGATTATATTTTTATTGATTGCCCACCTTCATTAGGACATTTAACAATGAATGCATTTACGGCTAGTGATACTGTATTAATCCCCGTGCAATGCGAATATTATGCACTAGAAGGATTATCTCAATTGATGAATACAATCACGATGGTTCGTAAACACTTCAATCCACAATTAAAAATTGAAGGTGTTTTATTAACAATGTTTGATGCACGTACTAACTTAGGAAATGAAGTGAAAGATGATGTAATTAAATACTTCAGAGAAAAAGTATATCGTACGATTATTCCAAGAAATGTTCGTTTGTCAGAAGCTCCAAGTTATGGACAAGCCATTGTAGACTATGATCCTCGTTCAAGAGGGGCAGAAGTGTATCTTGAATTAGCAAAGGAAGTGTTATCAAATGGTTAAGAATCAAAAAGCAAAAGGCTTAGGTCGAGGAATTGATGCACTTTTTGGTGGAAATTTTGATAGTATAGAAAATTTAGAAAAAGTAGATACAACAAATGAAACAGTAGAAGAAATTTCCATTAGTGAAATTCGTCCAAATCCGTATCAACCTCGAAAAGATTTTAATGAAGAAGCTTTACAAGAATTAGCAGATTCGATTCGTGAGCAAGGTGTCTTCCAACCGATCATTGTTCGCAAATCGAGTATTAAAGGCTATGAACTAGTAGCAGGTGAAAGAAGATTACGAGCTTCTAAACTTGCGGGGAAAGAAACCATTCCAGCGATTATTCGTGAATATAGCGAAGAAATTATGATTCAAGTAGCCGTTGTAGAAAATTTACAACGAGAAGATTTAAGACCAATTGATGAAGCATTAGCGTATAAATCATTAATGGATGCACTAAAATTAAATCAAGAAGAAGTGGCGAAGAAAATTGGTAAAAGTCGTCCTTATATTGCTAACTTCCTTCGATTATTATCATTACCATTAGAAGTTCAAACACAATTACAAGAAGGTCAATTATCAGTGGGGCATGCTCGTGCTTTATTAGGATTAAAACAAGCAGATAAAATCGTTCCTCTTTCTAAAAAAGTAATCGAAGAAGGAATGACGGTTCGAGCTTTAGAAGAATTGATTCAAACGATGAATGAACCGGTTGAGAAAGTGAAGAAAATCAAGAAAATTCAAGAAAAACCAGCTTATATTGTGGAATCTGAAGAAAGATTAATGGATAAATTTGGAACATCTGTCCAAATCACTCCGAAGGGAGAACGTGGAAAAATCGAGATTGAATACCTTTCTCAAAAAGATTTAACTCGTATTTTAGATGTATTAGAAATTGAATTAGATGATTAGGAGTGAATAGAATGGCTGTAACAGAATATGCACTTGGGGATTGCGTTGAGATGAAAAAGCCCCATGCATGTCAAACTAATTCATGGACGATCATTCGAATGGGAATGGATATTCGTATCAAATGTAATCATTGTGGGCAAATGGTCTTAATGCCAAGACGAGAATTTGAACGCAAAATGAAAAAAGTAACTTTGAAAAAAGAAAATAATGAATAGATAGAGTGTGAAAAATACATGGCGTTAACAGCAGGAATCGTTGGCTTACCAAACGTTGGAAAATCAACATTATTTAATGCAATTACAAAAGCAGGAGTAGAAGCAGCAAACTATCCGTTTGCGACCATTGACCCAAACGTTGGTGTCGTAGAAGTTCCAGATGAAAGACTTCAAAAATTAACAGAATTAGTAAAACCTAAAAAGACAGTTCCAACAACATTTGAATTTACAGATATTGCAGGGATTGTAAAAGGAGCTAGCCGTGGGGAAGGTTTAGGAAATAAATTCTTAAGTCACATTCGTCAAGTAGATGCGATTTGCCAAGTTGTTCGTTGTTTTGAAGATGAAAATATTACACACGTTGCCGGTAAAGTAGATCCAATTGCAGATATTGAAACAATTAATTTAGAATTAGTATTAGCAGACTTAGAATCAGTTGATAAACGAATTGCTCGTGTTGCTAAAATTGCTAAAACAAAAGATAAAGATGCAGTAGCAGAATTAGCAATATTAGAAAAAATTAAACCAGTACTAGAAGACGGTCAATTAGCACGTACAATTGAATTTACAGATGAAGAATTACCAATTGTGAAAGGGTTATTCTTATTAACAACAAAACCAATGTTATATATCGCAAATATTTCAGAAGATGATGTAGCAGAAGGTGGACATAACCAATATGTTCAATTAGTAGAAGACTATGCTGCAAAAGAAGATGCAGAAGTAGTAGTCATCTGTGCACGTGTAGAAGAAGAAGTTGCAGAATTAGAAGAAGAAGAAAAACAAGTATTCTTAGAAGAAATGGGAATTGAAACTTCAGGTTTAGATGTATTAATTCAAAAAGTTTACCATTTATTAGGATTAGCAACTTATTTTACTGCAGGAGAACAAGAAGTTCGTGCTTGGACTTTCCGTAGAGGAATGAAAGCTCCACAATGTGCGGGAATTATTCACTCTGATTTTGAAAGAGGATTTATTCGTGCTGAAACAGTAGCTTATGCAGACTTATTAGAATTTGGTAGTATGGGCGCTGCAAAAGAAAATGGAAAAGTTCGTCAAGAAGGAAAAGAGTATGTCGTACAAGATGGCGATGTTATGCTTTTCAGATTTAACGTATAATCATCATATCTTGTGGGGGATTTAATCATGACAGAAAATCAAACTGAAGTAAAAACAGTAGACGTTGCTACATTACGTAGTCAATTAACGAAAAAAAATGAACAATATGTATTACAATTAGAGCGTTCACTAAAAGAAGCTGAAGTTTCAAAAGCGAAAATCACTTCAATTTTAGAAGAAATGCTTCCAGTTTTAGTAGAAAAACAGAAAAAAGGTTTAACAGCTCGTCAATTATTTGGTACAGTAACACAACAAACTCAATCTGTATTGGAAGGACCAAAAAAAGATCCAACAGTTAAATCACCAGATTGGCAAATTGCAGTCGATGGAGGATTAATGGTCGGAGGATTCTTCGCATTAATCGCTGGAATTACGTTATTCTTAAATCCAGAACAATCAGAAGCAATGGGAGTTATTTCCTTAATCATGAACTTTATCGCAGGTGGATTAGCGTTATTAGCTCTTTCTAAAGTAACACCAGATATTAATCAACCAAAAGGAAAACGCGGCTATATTCGCTATTTAGTGGTAAGTTCATTAGTCATGTTAGCGTGGTTAGTGATTGTAATGGGAACACAATTATTAATTCCAACGAGCATTAACTATGTCTTCCCAGCCATCGTGTACTTATTTATCGGTTCAGGTTCCCTTGTATTAAAATGGTATTTGAAAAAAACATTGGATATTCGAGGCGGAATTTTATAAAGGATGTTGTTGTGGGCGGAGAAATGAAAATTTTCTTGCCCACATTTACTATATAAGGGGGAATAAGATGAAATCATTCCAAAAGATTATATATTGGTTTCTGTTTTTGATGGTATCTCTATCCTTTTTTACTTCGAAAGTTGAAGCGAAAGGTAAAAGGTTAATCGTTAATCAATATAATATTGATGCAACTATCAGTGCGAATGGTGATGTTCGTTTTAAAGAAGAAATTACGTTTCAAGCGACTGGAAGCTATAACGGTGTTTTCTATAATTTAGATTATTTAGGAGAAGAAGAACCCAAAGATGTATCTGTTGCTTTTAAAACGAGCGATGGTGAAGTTGTTTCATTAGCTAAAAGAGATACAGGAAATAATAGTACGTATTATTCTGAAAACATTGGAAAGGTATTGAAATTTAAAGTTTTCTTACCTTTTGCAAATGATTCTAGAACAGTTGTTTTTAATTATACAATTCCACATATGATTAAAAATTATCGAGATACTGCTGAATTAAATAGAAGAGTTGTGGGACAAAACTGGGAAATTAATCAAAAAAATATTCGTATTCATGTAAGCTTACCAGAAGCTGCCACGAAAGAAACATTAAGAGCTTGGGGGCATGGTGGAAGTGGTGGTAAAGTAGAGATTGACCCAGATTATAAAGGAGCTACTTTTACGGTAAGAAGAAATCAACCAGGAAATTTTGTAGAAACACATATGATTTTCCCGACACAAATCACAAAGGATAATCCTGTAACAGAAAATACGGATGCCTTCCAACGAATTGTAGAAACGGAAGAGAGTCTTGTACAACAACAAGTAGAAGAACAACAAGCGAAGTGGACTATTGTTGGATTTGGAGCCATCATCAGTCTAATTTCAGTAGTATGGGCATGGTTGAAAGGCTATTTAGCAAATAAAAAACGTCTGGCAAAAGTTCCATTTGTTCCAGAGCATTTATTTGAATTGCCTCAAGATATGTCTCCTGCAGTGATGTCAGATGCCATTTATAATGGTGTAGATATGGATGATTTTAGTTCAACTGTAATGAATTTAGTCCGTAAAAAGGTCTTAATATTAACAAGTCATGAGCCATATATTTTAGAATTGAAAGATTCTACGAAGTCTTTACTTCCTCATGAACAATTATTAGTAGAGATTTTATTTGAAAAAATTGCGAAAGGAAATCAATTAGATTTAGCGGATGTTCAAGACTATGCAGAGAATTGTCCTCAGAAATATGCAGATATGATGCAAGATTGGTTTGATCAAGTAGCAGATGATGCGGAAGAATATAGTGCTTATCGTTTAGAGAAAGGAGAAAAAATTCCTAAATCGATAGGGGCTCCTATTTTAGGACTATTAGGTAGCTTTTTAATTGTCATTAGTGTATTTGCGGCGACTAAGGATTTATTATCACTCATTATAGCAGTAGCAGTCAGTGCTGTTGTCTATATTCTCATTCTGCGTTTAAGTTTAGTAGGAACTAAACAGAGAAGTATTAAAGGTGAATATGAATATCGCTGTTGGGAAGCATTCCGTAAAATGTTAGTCGATATTTCTAGTTTAGATAGAGCTGATTTACCAAGTATTCAAATTTGGGATCGTTTGCTCGTTTATGCGATTTCTTTAGGAGTTGCTGAAGAAGTCATTGAAGTATTAGAAGAAAAATTCCCTGAGTGGATTCAAGAAAGTGTATTCTATTCCCCAACTTATGGCTGGCAAATGGCTGTCTATCATGATGTTTTACAAGATACATTCTTTGATAGTTACAATTCAGCAATGGATGAAATTGGTTCAAATTCTGATTCACCAAATAGCGGTGGATTTGGTGGAGGATTTAGTGGCGGAAGTTCGTTTGGATCTGGTGGAGGATCCGGCGGTGGAGGTTTCTAATTTCCTCGTTATAAATAGATAAAAGGAGCAAGTATGTTAAATGAAATGATGTTTCGACCAGTGGTAAAACCAGAAGTGGTCGAATATATGAGAAAAAGTCAACGTTTCTTTCCTGGTAAATTAGGGAAACTAGAACAAATGGCGAATGATTTAGGAATTCCAATTATTCCTCATGAAACAGCGGTATATTTAGATTTTTTATTAGGACTATATCGTCCGACTCATATTTTAGAAATTGGAACAGCGATTGGTTTTTCTGCTAGCTTAATGGCACAATATGTACCAAAAGGCGGTTCTGTGACAACGATTGACCGATATGAATTGATGTATTCACGAGCAAAAGAAAATTTCAAAAAATTAGGCATTGATGATATTGTCACTCAAATTGAAGGGGATGCAGCACATGTGTTGCCAACGTTAGAGCAACAATATGACTTTATTTTTATGGATAGTGCAAAAGCGAAGTATATTGAATTTTTCTCTCATTGTATGCGAGTATTAAAAACAGGTGGAGTACTTGTAGTCGATGATATTTTCCAAGGGGGGACAATTTTACAAGATGAAAGTGAAATTCCAAGAAAAGTTCGAAAAATTCATCGCCGTCTAAACTTATTTTTAGATTTTGTTCAAAAAGATGAAGCGTTGAAGTCTACTCTCGTTCCACTAGGAGATGGAATTATTATGATTCAAAAGTTAGAAGAAAAAGATTATCTTCCAATTGTTGAAGCTTTACTATAAAAATGAGACTCTTTCTTTTCTATGAAAGTAGGAAAGAAGGAGTTTTTTATGTTTATACAGAGAGAAGTGCAGATTAGAAATAAAAAGTATATTTTATTGACAAAAAGGATATAAAAAATGGTAGAATAGATAAAAGAAATAGAACCCGAAAGGACTAAGAAATGAAATTACTAACAATAGCAGTTCCATGCTATAATTCACAAGAATATATGAATTACTGTGTCCGATCATTAGTGACAGGTGGAGATTTAGTAGAAGTTTTAATCATTAATGATGGTTCAAGTGATGAAACACAGAAAATAGCAGAAAAGTTTGAACAACAATATCCAGGTATCGTCCGTGCGATTTCTCAAGAAAATAAAGGGCATGGTGGTGCTGTGAATACAGGCATGCAACACGCAACTGGGAAATATTTTAAAGTAGTGGATAGCGATGATTGGGTCGATGTTCGTGCTTATTTAAAAATTTTAGAACACTTACAACAATTAGAAGAAACGCAAGAAGAAGTTGATGTAGTCATTACAAACTTTGTTTATGAAAAAGAACAAGCTCGAAGAAAGAAAATTATGAGATATCAATCTTCATTTCCAGAAAATAAAGTGTTCACTTGGGATGATGCAAAGCCACTTCGTAAAGGAAAGTATATGATGATGCATTCCTTGATCTATCGACTAGAAATTTTAAAACAATCAAAACTACAATTACCAGAACATACTTTTTATGTGGATAATTTATTTGTGTTTATTCCACTACAGTATTGTAAGAAATTGTATTATATAAATGTTGATTTTTACCGTTACTTTATCGGTCGAGAAGATCAATCCGTTAATGAACAAGTGATGATTCGCAGAATTGATCAACAAATTAAGGTGAATCAATTATTGATGGAAGCTTATCATAGTGATTGGGAATTTCCAAAAGTATTAAAGGATTATTTATTGAATCATTTAGAAATTACAACATTGATTTCGTGTGCTTTACTCAATAAAGCTGGCACACCAGAACACCAAGAGAAAAAGAGAGCTTTATTAGAAAGATTAAAAGAAAGTAATCTTCTTGTTTATAAAGAAATTCGTAAAAATGTGATTAGTAAAATTGCCATGAACAACAATGAACCTGCTAGACAAATGTCGAATATGATTTATACAGTGACTCAAAAAATATTTGGTTTTAATTAAAATTAGGATAAATGACTTTTCTAAAAGTTGCTAACGCATGATGGAGAAGTCTTTTTGTCTATATCTAAAAACGTTGAGAATGCTATCTTTAGTGAACTATGTTAGAATGAGATTAATGAATGTTAAGGGGAACAAATAGATGACATATGATTATTTAGTAGTCGGTGCAGGATTGTTTGGAGCAACTTTTGCACGTGAAGCTGCTAATCGAGGATTTAAAGTAAAAGTAATTGAAAAACGTTCGCATATTGCAGGAAATATTTATACAAAAGAAGTGGAAGGAATTCAAGTTCATGAATATGGAGCTCATATTTTCCATACGAGTGATAAAAGAATTTGGGACTATGTGCATCAATTTGCCACATTTAATCGTTATACAAATACACCTGTTGCGAACTTTAATGGAGAGATTTATAACTTACCATTTAATATGAATACTTTTAATAAATTATGGGGTGTTGTAACTCCGCAAGAAGCGGCAGCTAAAATTGAGGAACAACGAGCGGTGTTAAAAGGAAAAACTCCTGAGAACTTGGAAGAACAAGCAATCTCTTTAGTAGGGGAAGATGTCTATTACAAGTTAATCAAAGGTTATACGGAAAAACAATGGGGACGTTCTGCTACAGAATTACCAACCTTTATTATTCGTCGTTTACCTGTTCGATATACGTATGACAATAATTATTTCAACGATACGTATCAAGGAATTCCAATTGGTGGATATACTCAAATGGTTGAAAATATGTTTAATCATGAAAATATTGAAGTGGAATTCAATGTTGATTTTTTTGAGAAAAAAGAAGAGTATTTACAAAGCGGTGCTAAAATTATTTTTACAGGAATGATTGATGAGTTCTTCAATTATGAATTGGGAACTTTAGAATATCGTAGTCTACGCTTTGAAACAGAAGTGTTAGACACAGAAAACTTCCAAGGAAATGCAGTTGTGAATTATACGGATCGTGAAACTCCATATACTCGTATTATCGAACATAAACATTTTGAATTTGGAACACAAGAGAAGACAGTCATTACAAAAGAATATCCATCAGATTGGGAAAAAGGTCAAGAACCTTATTATCCAGTCAATAACCAACAAAATAATGATTTATATGCTAAATATAAAAAACTAGCTCAAACAGTCCCTCAAGTAATCTTTGGAGGACGTTTAGGTCAATATCGCTATTATGATATGCACCAAGTAATTGCAGCTGCGTTAGAAGTAGTGAAGCAAGAATTTAAGGAAAAATAATTAATAAGGAGGACGTTTTTAGGACGCCTCCTTATTTTATTATAAGAAATAATAATCATGGCATAAAAAATTCTAATTGGTAATTATTCCGAAGAAGCGGTACAATTCAATTAGTGAATGCTTGAACAATTATTTTGTGCTTGGAAATGCATCATACTTTCTTATTAATTGAACGAATTCTTCAATTATGGGAGAACTTGGTGATGTAGTTTTAGTCGCCAATCCAATAGGAAAGAAAGAATGCTTATCTTTTAAAGGAATCCATACTAATTCAGCATCGGTATAATAGGATTGATATTGAGTAGCCATTAAGCAAACGGTATTCAATGTTTTAACACTCGATAAAACAACTTCCCAATTATCATCTGTATATAAAATATGAGGATGAATATTAAATTTTTTAGCTTGAGAATGCAAAAATTGTCCAAGAGTATATTGGGGCGGTAAGGTAGAGAAAGATTGAGTCGCTAATTCTTCAAAAGTGAGAGTGTTTCGGTTAGCTAGAGTGTGATTTTTTGAAACGACAATACTAATATCATAGCCAAGTTTTGGATTTGAAAAAGGTTCTAATGTAATAGAGGATTCATATTTAGGAAATGATAAGATTCCTAAATCAATGTCTCCTTTGGCTAATTTTTGTTGCAATTCATAAGAACCACCTTGCACCATAGTGAGCTCTACATTTGGATGGGAAAACATATAATTAGAAAAAAGAGGCATAAATTCCATTGCGAATAGTGTTGGGAGCCCAATTCGAATAGAGTGTTTGGAAGTCGTTTGAAGTTGGTGCATTTGTTGTGTTAATTGTTCAAATTGTTTTACTAAAATTTTTCCTTTCTCATACAATAATTGACCACTTGTAGTGAGTTGCTTTTTATTTGAAGATTGTATAAATAAACGAGAGTTAAATTCTTGTTCTAATTTTTTAACCGTTTGAGAGAGGGTAGGTTGTGTTATAAAGAGACTTTTTGCAGCATCGGAAAAGCTATGATGTTCAACGATGCTAATAAAGTACATGAGTTGCTTAATGTCCATAATCATTCTCCATTCTAGTTTTTTATTATTATTTTAACAAGCAAATTTATGAACTTCAATGGAGGAAAGTAAAAAATAGGAGGAATTGGTATGAAAATTGTAATTGCAGGAGCAGGGGCAATGGGAAGTCGTTTCGGAGTGATGTTACATCAAGCTGGACACGAGGTGTTATTTGTAGATGGTTGGGAAAATCATGTTCAGGCAATCAATGAACAGGGACTGCATGTAAATGATAATGGAGAAGAAAAAGTATTTCATATTCCAGCAGTATTGCAGTCAAAAGTAAAAGAGGATACGCAAGCTGATTTAATTATTTTATTTACAAAAGCAATGCAATTAGATCAAATGTTACAAGATATTCAATCGTTGATTCATTCGGACACAAAAATTCTATGTTTATTAAATGGAATTGGACATGAAGAAATCATTGAAAAATATGTTGCACCTACTCATATTTTATTAGGAAATACAATGTGGACATCTGGAATGAATGGACCTGGAAAAGTAACGTTATTTGGTAATGGAACGGTAGCGTTGAAAAATTTAGCATCAGAGGGAGTAGAGGATGCTAAAGAAGTAGTAGACGTGTTAAATTCAGGTGGGCTTAATGCAACATATTCTGAAAATATTTTATTTGCCATTTATAAAAAAGCTTGTGTCAATGGAACAATGAATGGACTTTGTACTATTTTAGATTCGAATATGGCTGATTTTGGAGAAACAACTACGGCTCATGAAATTGTTAAATCTATCGTTACAGAGTTTTCATTAGTTGCAAAAAATGAAAATGTTGAATTAAATGTGAAAGAAATTGTTGATTACATTGAAATGAATTGTTATAATCGTGACACAATCGGTCTTCATCATCCATCGATGCATCAAGATTTAATATTGAATAATCGTTTAACGGAGATTGATTATATTAATGGAGCAGTGGTTAGAAAAGGTAAGAAATACGGGGTTCCAACACCTTATTGTGCCTTTTTAACATCATTGATTCATTGTAAAGAGCAAATTTTGAAAGCCCACTAATAAAAGGTAGCGAAAGGGTGGGAATTTATTTGTGAAGTATTTCTGAAAAGTTTCAATAGCTTTTATAAAGGGGTAAACAAAAAGAAAGAAGGAGTTATATGGAAGCTCAAGAAAAAATGACTGCAAAAGTCTTTATCAATAAAATCTTACAAGGAACTGCATTAGGGGTAATTATCGGTTTAATTCCAAACGCTGTATTATCTGCAATTTTAAAATATTTTAGTCAATATCCACTAGCAGTTCAAATCACACAAATCGCTGTGATTTTCCAATTGGCAACACCATTAATTATCGGTGCATTAATTGCTTTACAATTTGGTTTTAAACCAATGCCGATGATGGTTACAGCAGGAGCATGTTTCGTTGCATCAGGTGTTGTAAAATTCAATCCAGAACTAGGAAAATATGTTGGAGCTGGTACTGGGGACTTAATTAATACAATGTTAACAGCTGCAATTGCGGTATTAGCATTAATGTGGATTAAAGATAAATTCGGTTCTACAGCTGTAGTTGCGATGCCAATCGTAGTCGGTGTAGGTGCTGCATTTATCGGATTACAATTATTACCATTCGTTGCGAAATTAACAGCAGGAATCGGTGCAATCATTAATGAATTCACTCATTTACAACCAATTTTAATGTCTATTTTAATTGTATGTTCATTTGCATTCTTAATTATTTCACCAATTTCAACAGTTGCGATTGGTTTAGCAATTCAATTAAACGGTGTGTCTGCAGGGGCTGCTGCGATGGGTGTTGCTGTTACAGCGGTAGTATTAGTGGTTCATTCATGGAAAGTAAATAATTCAGGAGTTACTTTAGCGATTGCTTTAGGTGCTATGAAATTAATGATGCCAAACTTATTCAAGTATCCAATTATTTTAGTGCCAACTTTAACAACAGCTGTGATTTCTGCGATTCCAGTTGCATTATTTAGTGTGAGTGGTACTCCTCAATCTGCTGGTTTTGGTTTAGTGGGTTTAGTAGGACCTCTAGCTTCTATCGATGCAGGATTAAGCATTGCTTTAGCAGTCGTTGCATGGTTAGTTGTACCAGTTGTTGCAGCATTAGCAACTAAATTTGTATATGAAAATGTATTAAAATTATACGATTCTAATGTGGTATTTAAATTCCAACAATAATATGAATTGATTAAAAGAACTGGGCTTCAAGCTCAGTTTTTTTTATTTGCGGAAACTATAGGGTAGCATGAAATTAAAATCTCATTTATAATAAAGGTAAGATGGCAAAAGGAGAAAAAATATGCGTATTCAACAATTAATTTATTTAGAAAAAATTGCAGAAAAAGGATCCATTAATGAAGCCGCAAAAGATTTATTTTTAACTCAACCAAGTCTATCAAATGCCATGAAAGATTTAGAGCAAGAAATGAATATTCAATTATTGATTCGGCATAAAAATGGAGTTTCTTTAACTGAAGAAGGTAGAGAGTTTTTAGTATATGCTAGACAAATATTGGATCAAGTAAACTTGATGGAAGAAAAATATAAACGTAAAACAAAACGGAAACGTGATTTCTCAGTTTCAGCTCAGCACTATGCGTTTGTCGTTCATGCTTTCGTTGAATTAATCCGTCAAGAAGCTGGTGATGAATATCAATTTACGCTAAGAGAAACAGAAACTCAAAATATTTTAGAAGACTTAATGAAATTCAAAAGTGAGTTAGGAATTTTATATTTAAATAATTTTAACCGTCAAGTGATGAAAAAGTTGTTTAAAGAGAAAAACTTAGAATTTACGCCACTGTTCACAGCAAAACCTCACGTGTTTATTAGTAGAGAGAATCCATTAGCTTCTCAATCTAATATTACACTAGAAGAATTGGAAGACTATCCTTATTTATCTTATGAGCAAGGAGAAGAAAATTCCTTCTATTTTGCTGAAGAGATTTTAAGTACAATGGAACATAAGAAGAGTATTAAAGTTAGTGACCGTGCAACAATTTTTAACTTAATGGTCGGACTAAATGGTTATACGATTAGTTCGGGAATTATTAGTAGTGAATTGAATGATGATAAAATTGTGGCAATTCCATTAGCGATTGAGGATGAATTAGAAATTGGCTATTTAAAACATCATCAAATGGAATTATCACCTGTAGCACATATTTTTTTAGAATTATTAATTACTCATATTCGTGGATATGGATTTGAAGTAGCAACAGTATTAGAATAAAAATGGTTAAAGGAGATTGAGCATATGAGTTGG
This sequence comes from uncultured Granulicatella sp., assembly GCA_947254045.1. Classification (GTDB taxonomy): domain Bacteria; phylum Bacillota; class Bacilli; order Lactobacillales; family Aerococcaceae; genus Granulicatella. Next base: position 14,041 of record CAMYBO010000008.1, read on the forward strand.
CAAAATGTAGTAGAAAAATGGGAAAAGTTTGAAGGATTAGAAGATTATTTAAAAACACAATTAGAGAACTTTTCTGAAAAAGAAAAAGAAGAAGCGTTCTATGCTCCATTAGAGTTTGGAACAGCAGGGATGCGTGGAATCGTTGGACCAGGGATTAACCGTATGAATATTTATACGGTTCGTCAAGCGACAGAAGGGTTAGCACGATTAATCGAAACATATGGAGAAGAAGCGAAAAAACGTGGAGTAGCAATCGCTCATGATTCACGTCATTTTTCTCCTGAATTTGCATTAGAATCCGCAAAAGTTTTAGTAAAACATGGAATTAAAGCTTATGTATTTGAAGATTTAAGACCAACACCTGAATTATCTTATGCAGTTCGTCATTTGCATACATTTGCAGGAATTATGATTACAGCTAGTCATAATCCAGCTGCTTATAATGGATATAAAGTATACGGTGAAGATGGAGGACAAATGCCTCCAAAAGATGCGGATGCTTTAACAGAATATGTTCGTCAAGTTGAAAATCCATTAGTAGTGGAAGTAGTGACAAAAGAAGAATTAGAACAATCAGCATTATTTGAATGGATTGGTGAAGCAGTAGATGCAGCATATTTAGAAGAAATTAAATCTGTTTCTGTCAATCCAGCCTTATTATCAGATATAAAAGATTTATCAGTTGTGTATACTCCATTACACGGAACAGGATTAATGTTAACAAAACGTGCATTAGATCAAGCTGGATTTACAGGATTACATGTTGTATCAGAACAAGCTGTGCCAGATGGAGACTTTACAACGGTGAAATCTCCAAACCCTGAAGAAGCTGGTGCATTTGAATATGCGATTCGTTTAGGAGAAGAAACTAAAGCGGATGTATTATTAGCAACAGACCCAGATGCAGATAGAATGGGTGCAGCCGTACGCCAACCTGATGGAACTTATCAAGTCATTACAGGAAACCAAATTGCAGCAATCTTATTAGATTACTTATTATTTGCCCATCAAAAAGCAGGAACATTACCAGCTAATGCTGCTGCTGTAAAATCAATTGTATCTAGTGAATTACCAACAGTGATTGCAGAACATTATGGTGCGAAAATGGTAAATGTATTAACTGGATTCAAATTTATTGCAGAACAAATTAAAAACTATGAAGAAACAAATGCTCATACATTTATGTTTGGATTTGAAGAAAGTTATGGCTATTTAGTTCAACCGTTTGTTCGTGATAAAGATGCGATTCAAGCAGTATTGTTATTAACAGAAGTAGCAGCTCACTTCAAGAGTGAAGGTAAAACTTTATATGACGGACTTCAAGCTTTATATGAAAAATATGGTTATTTCTTAGAAAAAACAATTTCTGTAACCGTCCAAGGCTTAGAAGGCCCTGCTAAAATTAAAGCTTTATTAGATGGATTGCGTAAAGAAGTTCCGTCTAACTTTGGTGGTATTAAAGTAGCAGTAGCGCAAGACTTTGCGGTGAATCAACAAGTAGATGCAGAAGGCGTTGTATCTGAAATCGGCTTACCAACTTCAAATGTATTGAAATATATTTTAGAAGATGGCTCATGGATTGCAGTTAGACCAAGTGGAACAGAACCTAAAATTAAGTTCTATATGGGTGTGAAAGCTGCAACTCAAGAAGAAGCGCAAGAAAAATTAGCAAAATTCCAAAAAGACTTGGATGCATATATTTAATATAAAAAATAGAATGAGACTTCTCTGAAGTAGCAAGAAATTGTAGGTTTTATATCCTCGAGTTTAAAGCTATTGTGAGAAGTCTTTTTATGTACGACACCTACATTTCATAGAAACGAAATTTTTAGGATTCTTTCTTGAAAACTCTCGCTACTTTGTGAAAATAGGAGTAAACTAATAGTAGGAGAATACATTGATAAATAAAGAGACTAGGTAAAATAGTTTATTCATTTTGAAGGTGTTTAAGTGTGGAAATGATGGTTGAAAGAGGGACTAGGAAACTAGTCCCTTTTGCTGTAAAAAAAGAGTTTAGAAAGTTTGTACAAATTATGAAAACTGGTGTACAATAAATGTAATTATAATGAAAAGAGGGTTATGGAACCATGAAATTCCGTTATCATGATGATAGCTTAACGCTACATACTGATTTATATCAAATTAATATGATGAAGACTTATTGGGAAACAGGTCTTCATGAGAAAAAAGCAATTTTTGAAGCATATTTTAGAAAATTACCTTTTGAAAATGGATATGCAATCTTTGCAGGTTTAGAACGTTTAGTTCACTATATTGAAGATTTAACATTTAGCCAAACAGATTTAGATTACTTAAGAAGTTTAGACATTTATCCAGAAGAATTTTTAGACTATTTGAAAAACTTTAAATTTAAAGGAAATATTCATTCGGCAGTTGAAGGAGAATTAGTATTTGCAAATGAACCATTAGTTCAAGTAGAAGGAACGCTTGCAGAATGCCAATTAATTGAAACAGCTCTATTAAATATTATTAATTTCCAAACACTCATTGCGACAAAAGCTTCCCGTATTCGTACGGTTGCTGGAGATGATCCTGTTTTAGAATTTGGAACAAGACGTGCTCAAGAGTTAGATGCAGCACTTTGGGGAACAAGAGCAGCTTATATTGGAGGATGTAATGCAACAAGTAATGTTCGAGCAGGAAAAATGTTTGGAATTCCTGTTTCAGGGACTCATGCGCATTCTTTAGTACAAGCGTATTGTGATGATTATGAAGCCTTTAAAGCTTATGCCTCTACTCATCGTGACTGTGTATTTTTAGTAGATACGTATGATATTTTACGTTCCGGTGTTCCAAATGCGATTCGTGTAGCGAAAGAATTTGGAGATAAGATTAATTTCTTAGGCGTTCGTATTGATAGTGGAGACATGGCGTATATGTCGAAAAAAGTTCGTCAACAATTAAATGATGCAGGATTTACAGAAGCTAAAATTTATGCATCAAGTGATTTAGATGAAAAAACAGTTCTGAACTTAAAAATGCAAGGCGCTAAAATTGATGTTTGGGGAATTGGAACACGTTTAATTACAGCTTATGATCAACCTGCTTTAGGATGTGTTTATAAATTAGTAGCGATTGAAGATGAAAATGGTGAAATGGTTCCAACCGTGAAAATTTCTAATAATGCAGAAAAAGTTTCAACACCAGGTAAAAAACAAGTATGGCGTATTACTCGTAAGAGTGATGGAAAATCTGAAGGGGACTATATTGCATTATGGCATGAACGTCCAGATGAATTAGAAGAATTATATATGTTCCATCCAGTTTACACATATATTAATAAAACTGTTACGGATTTTGATGCTCGTCCAATTTTACAATCAATTTTTGAACAAGGAAAATTAGTGTATACATTGCCTTCGTTGAAAGAAATTAAAGCCTATAAAGATGAACAAGTAGAAGCGCTATGGGATGAATACAAACGTATCTTAAATCCTGAACAATATCCAGTCGACTTATCTACAGAAACTTATCAACAAAAACTCGCAAGTATTGAAGCGATTCGTGCAGAAATAAAAAAGAAAATGAACCGCTTAAGTTAATTCGATAGAAAAGGAAGAAATCATGAGACCATTACAAAAACAAATTATTGAAACTTTAAAAGTGCAGCCGAAAATTGATGTTCAAGAAGAAGTTAAAAGAACGATTCAATTTTTGAAAGAGTATTTAGTCAAACATCCTTTTTTAAAAGGCTATGTATTAGGCATTAGTGGTGGACAAGATTCTACTTTAGCTGGGAAGTTAACTCAGTTAGCCATTGATGAGTTGAAACAAGAGTATCCAGAAAAAGATTATCGCTTTTATGCTGTTCGCCTACCTTATGGAATTCAAGCGGACGAACAAGATGCAATGGATGCCATTGAATTTATGCAAGCATCAGATGTATTAAGAGTGGATATTAAACCAGCAGTGGATGCATCTACAAATAGTATTACAAGCTTAGGGTTACCGATTAGTGATTTTAATAAGGGAAATATTAAAGCAAGAGAGCGTATGATTGCCCAATATGCGATTGCAGGTCAAACAGGTTGTGCGGTAATCGGTACGGATCATGCAGCGGAATCTGTGACAGGATTTTATACAAAATTTGGAGATGGTGGAGCAGATATTTTACCATTATGGCGTTTGAATAAACGACAAGGACGTCAGTTGCTAGAATATTTAGGAGCTCCAGAACATTTATATTTAAAACAACCTACGGCAGATTTAGAAGAAGAACGTCCATCACTTCCAGATGAAGTTGCTTTAGGCGTGACTTATGAAGCAATTGATGACTATCTTGAAGGAAAAGAAGTTGCAGAAAAAGATGCTCAAACCATCGAAAATTGGTATATCAAATCAGAACATAAACGTCGTTTACCGATTACGATTTACGATGATTTTTGGAAATAATTAAAAAATATAGGCTCTTTATCAAATAGGGTTGATGAAACAATTTTAGTGAAGGAATTAAGCAGCGTCAGGTTGC
>CAMYBO010000009.1 GCA_947254045.1 uncultured Granulicatella sp.
TTGCAATTCAGCATGATCTCTTAAAAAATACCATGCCAAACGTTTAAAACTATACACTTGAAGCTTTGTAACAGCATATGAATTCTTCGGTTGTTGTAATAATTGACCCACTTCTTGAATCATTTCTAATTCTGCAGAAAATTTAATATGATCTGGAACTAGATAAATCACTTGATTGTTGCTAGATTGTTTCAACCAATCTGCAATTTTAGTAGCAATATGCGAAACTTTTGCACTTGTTTCTTTAGTAAGGATGACTTCGAAACTCATAAGAACCTCCAATCGTTTATTCTCTTTAACTTAACCATAGAACGATGAATTTGTAAACAAAAATAAAACGATTTTTCTACGTAGTGGAATGCTACAATAGAAAAATCGTTTTTATAAATTCAGTTATTAAAATTTTAACCAACTAATTGTTCTAAAATATCTGGACGGAAACCGAAGAATGGTTCAATTCCATCAGCTACAACAACCGGTAATGATTGGAATCCTAAAGCTTTCACTTCTTCTAAAGCTTCTTCAGATTCAAACACATCCTTAATCACAAATGGTACTTGATTATCCTCGAAAAATTTTTTCGTAAAGTTACATTGCATACAGTTTGGTTTTGAATATAGTGTGATTTGACGATTTGACATATACATCTCTCCCTTTTGTTTCATACAGGTAGTATCATACCTCATATTAGATTGAAATACAATATATTGTGCTTGATTTTTTTATTTTATTTTTACAAACACTATATATAGAAGAAGACTGTTATAGAATAATAGCGTTAAACGTTGATAATAAGGCAAAAACAGATTTGATACAGACCATCAGAAAAAAGCTAAGCACTATATTTTGTACTTAGCTTTTAATATCATTATTCGTTTTCAGAATCTTTCATTCTTTTAATATTTGCAGCATAAATTGCAGATCCAATAGATGCAAATACTGCGACCATCTTTTTATCATTGAAAAAGACAGTAAAGATAACTACCAAATATATCAAAAATAAAATTGTTACGATAACACTTCTTTTTTTCATAACCCTGCCACCTAATTAATATGTAATCTTGGTAAAATTATATCATAAATGAGACGGATTAGTATACGCTTGGGTCAAAACCACGGTTTGTTACATAGCCATCTTTTTCCCAAATATTTTTCTTTTTCTTCTTCGTTTGTTCTTCTACTTTTTGTAAATCTTTTAATAACGTTGTATTCGGTGGATGAGCATACCCTACTCTTGCTAAACTTTCTTCTACTAAAGTTTGCTGTAATAATTTTCCATCTAAGTAAACGTACATTAAAGCACGTCCATATTTATCTGTATAATCACCTACATCAAACTTACCTTCTACTTTTTTAGCTTTCTTTAACAGTTCTTCTGTTTTTTGTTTTGCTTGATTTGCAAATGGTTGAGCAGCTTTCCCTTCTTTAGTAGTCTCAGGTGTATTGATCAATAACAAACGAATTTTAAAGTCTTTTCCATTTAATCGAACATGGAATGTATCTCCATCCGCTACTTTTCCAACTTGAAGAGTATACAGTTTGGATTTGTCATATCCAGAAAAATCTACACTACTTTCTACTTGTGTTTGATTAGTATTTGATTTATTGGAAGATTTCTTTTAATTTTTTGAGAAGAAACCAAGGCCAGAAATAATTAGGATAATCGCTAATACTGCTAATTTAACGAGTAAAAGTTGTTGTTTTTTCGTTAATTTCATAAAATCTCCCTTCAAGTATTCAAAAAATAAGTGACAACAAATCTATTACGATTACAAAGATTTGTTGTCACATCATGAATTATACTTCTAATAATTCTTTTTCTTTTATTTGTGCTAAATGATCAATGTTTTTAACGCTGTCATCTGTTAATTTTTGAATATCTTTTTCATATCCACGTAAATCATCTTCTGTGATTTCTTTATTTTTTTCAGCTTTCTTTAAATGCTCAATAGCATCACGACGAATGTTACGAACACTTACTTTTGCGCCTTCAGCTTCTTTCCCAACTTGTTTTGCTAATTCTTTACGGCGTTCTTCTGTTAATTGTGGAATGACTAAACGAACAACACTACCATCATTTGTTGGTGTAATACCAATATCAGACATTAAAATTGCACGTTCAATATCTTGTAAACTAGATTTGTCATAAGGTGTAATTAAAAGCATACGAGCTTCAGGAACTGTTACAGAAGCTAATTGGTTTACTGGAGTTGGAACTCCATAATACTCTACTTGTAAACGATCTAAAAGACTTGCGTTCGCACGTCCAGCACGAATACCGCCTAATTCACGTTGTAAGGCATCTTCAGTTTTTTTCATACGTTCTTTAGCATTTGCAATAATTTCAGTTGCTGTCATATTATTTCCCCCTTACAGTTGTACCGATATTTTCACCAAGAACAACTCGACGAATATTTCCTGTTTCATTTAAATTGAAGACAACTAATGGAATATCATTATCCATTGATAATGAACTTGCTGTTGTATCCATTACTTTTAGTCCTTTTTGAATCACATCTAAATGTGTTAATTCATTAAATTTAATCGCATTTGTATCGATACGAGGATCCGCACTATAAACGCCATCTACATTATTTTTAGCCATTAAAATAGCATCTGCTTCAATTTCAGCAGCACGTAATGCAGCAGCAGTATCTGTTGAGAAGTATGGATTTCCTGTACCACCTGCAAAAATAACAACACGTTCTTTTTCTAAGTTTCGAATTGCTTTACGACGAATATAAGGTTCAGCAATTTGACGCATTTCAATAGAAGTTTGAACACGAGTAGGAACTCCAATGTTTTCTAATGCATCTTGGAGTGCTAAGGCATTCATAACTGTAGCAAGCATTCCCATATAGTCTGCTTGTGCACGTTCCATTCCAACTTCTTCTCCTGTTACTCCACGCCAAATATTTCCGCCACCAACAACGATTGCAATTTGAACGCCTAAATCATGAACTTCTTTAATTTCTTTAACAATTTCTTTAATAGTTGGAGGATTAATACCAAAACCTGTTTGGCCTGCTAATGCTTCTCCACTTAATTTTAATACAACACGTTTATATTTTGGTTCAATCATTGTAAGGACTCCTCTTATATAGATTCTTAGTGAATTAAGTCTAAAAAAAAGGGGAATAGAGGGCAGCTTCCTACCTTATTCCCCACTAATTGAAATCAATTATTTGTTAACTTGTCCCATTACTTCTTCAACGAAGTTGTCAACACGTTTTTCTAAACCTTCACCAACTTCATAACGGTGGAATAATTTAACTTTACCACCTTTAGAAGCAACATATTTAGAAACAGTTGTATCTGGATCTTTAACGAATGGTTGGTCGTTCAAGCTGATTTCAGCTAAGAATTTGTTTAAACGTCCAGCAATCATTTTTTCAACTATATTAGCTGGTTTACCTTCGTTTAATGCTTGTTCTGTAAGAACTTTTTTCTCATGTTCTAATTCGTCAGCTGAAACTTCTGAACGGTCAACATATTTAGGATTGATTGCTGCAACGTGCATAGCAATGTCTTTAGCAGCATCTGCATCTGAAGAACCTTCTAATACAGTTAACACACCGATACGTCCGCCCATGTGTAAGTATGCACCGAATGCATCTGCATCAGATTTTTCAACGATTTCAAAACGACGTAATGAAATTTTTTCTCCGATAACTGTAGTTGCTTCAGCAATTACGTCAGAAACTTTACCTTCTGGAGTAACGATTTCTAAAGCAGCTTCTAAATTAGCTGGTTTGTTAGCTAAAATTACTTCTGATAATTTTGCTACTAATGCTTTGAATTTGTCGTTTTTAGCAACGAAGTCTGTTTCAGCATTTACTTCTAAGACAACTGCAACGTTTCCATCTACTAATACGTTTGTAATACCTTCTGCAGCGATACGGTCAGCTTTTTTTGCTGCTTTTGCTAAACCATTTTCACGTAAATAGTCAACAGCTGCATCGATATCTCCTTCAGTTTGAACTAATGCTTTTTTAGCATCCATCATCCCTACGCCAGTCATGTCACGTAGTTGTTTTACTAATTGTGCTGAAATTTGTGCCATTTCAATTTCCTCCTAAATTATAAAAATTTACAAATATTATTTTTTAAAAAAAGCTGTTTGGATGAAAGATTTTTTTCGATTCCAAACAGCCTACTGGTTAGTGATTATTCAGCGTTGTCGCCTTCAACTAATTTTTCAATATCTTCTAATGAAGTATCTTTATCTAAGTCTTCTTCGTCAACTGCTACGTCTTCACCTTGGTTACCTTCAACGAATGCATCAGCCATTTTAGCGACGATTAATTTAACCGCACGGATAGCATCGTCATTTGATGGAATAACAACATCGATTTCATCAGGGTCACAGTTTGTGTCAACCATAGCAACGATTGGAATGTTTAATTTGTGAGCTTCTTGAACTGCAATGCGTTCTTTACGAGGGTCAACGATAAACATTACATCAGGAATGCGTGGCATATCTTTAATACCACCTAAGTATTTTTCAAGTTTGTCTAATTCTTTTAATAGAACGCCAACTTCTTTTTTAGGTAATACATCGAATGTACCGTCTTCTTGCATTTCTTTAATTTTTTTCAAGCGGTTGATACGTGTTTGGATTGTATCCCAGTTAGTCAACATACCACCTAACCAACGATGGTTAACATAGTATTGACCAGTACGGATTGCTTCATCTTTAACAGCATCCTGTGCTTGTTTTTTAGTACCTACGAATAAAGCAATACCTCCGTCTTGAGCAACTTCACGCATGTAGTTGTATGCGTCGTCCACTAATTTAACGGTTTTTTGTAAGTCGATGATATAGATACCATTTCTTTCTGTGAAGATGTATCTCTTCATCTTAGGGTTCCAGCGACGTGTTTGGTGACCGAAATGTACACCAGCTTCTAACAATTGTTTCATTGAAATAACTGCCATTTTTGTTTTCCTCCAATTTTGGTTTTATTTTTCCTCCCCAATTTTCATCGACAAGGGTACTTATTCCTAAGCACCACCCTTATCATCCAATTAGGTGTGAAATATGGTTTTTATACCGTTAGTTATATTACACTAATCTCTATTAGAATGCAACTATTTTGATACGGTCATTTTACTTTTTTTAGTGTCACGCATTCTTCATCATCCACTTCATGTAATTTTACTAAAATTTCTTCCGATAATGAAGTTGGAATGTTCTTACCGATATAGTCTGGTCGAATCGGTAATTCACGATGACCACGATCAATTAATACTGCTAAACTAATCGTTTTTGGTCTTCCATATTCCATTAAAGCATTCAATGCAGAACGAACTGTTCTTCCTGTAAAAATGACATCATCTACTAAAACAACATTTTTTCCATTTAACGAAAATGGAATATTTGTTCCGTTAATAACTGGATCAATGGTTGGATCAGGTTCGTGACGATCATCTCTGTATAAAGTAATATCAATTTCCCCAAGTAGGATTGGTTGATTTTCAATGGATTCGATTTTCTTTTGAAGACGCTTAGCAATATGTACTCCCCTAGTCTTTATTCCTACGAGTACTAAATCTTCAACTGTTTTATACTGTTCAATAATTTCATAAGAAATTCGAGTCATTGAACGATTAATTGTCGCTTCATCTAATAAGAATATTTCTGACATATCCATACTCCTCTACTGTAGTTTTTGAATCTTTTCTTCAAATTCTTTTGGTAATGGACTTTCAAAATAAAGTTTTTCATGAGTGATTGGATGTACAAATCCTAAAGTTTCAGCATGTAAATATTGACCAAATTCTGTAGCATTTTTCCCATTTGGATGATACATTGGATCATTTAAAATTGGGTGATGAATAAATTCCATATGAGCACGAATTTGATGCGTTCTTCCGGTTTCTAAATTTAAGCGTAGAACACTCGCCTCTTTTAAAGCTTGAATCACTGTAAAATGAGTAATCGCTTCTTTACCTTCTTTTTGAACACAACGTTTTAAACGATTATGTGGATCTCTTGTTAGAGGTGCATCAACTGTACCGGTAATATGTTCAAAACTTCCTTCTACAATTGCAACATAACTACGATTCATTGAATGATCCATTAATTGATTCGATAAACCAACATGAGCTTGTGGCGTTTTTGCTACTACTAGTAATCCAGATGTATCTTTGTCAATTCGATGAACAATTCCTGGACGATAATTTTCAGAACCTTTTGATAATTGATTAACATGATATAGTAATGCATTCACTAATGTTCCTGTTGAATGCCCTTTTGAAGGATGAACCACCATTCCACTTGGTTTATTTATAACGAGTAAATGTTCATCTTCAAAAACAATTTCTAATGGAATATTTTCTGCAAGAACCGGTAATTCTTCCTCTTCTTCGATTTGAATGATAACTTGGTCTCCATCTTTTGCTTTATAATTAGCTTTGACAACTTCACCATTTACGGATACAAATCCTGATTTTAACCATTGTTGAATGACTGAACGCGTATGAGATAACTCTTTCGTTAAAATTTTATCAAGTCTTTCACTTTTTTCTAATGAAAGTTTTAATTCAATAATCTTATTTTCCACTTTTTTCCTTCTTTCTTTCAATAAATAGAATGTATAAGAATAATACTGCTACCCCGACTGTTAAACAAATATCCGCAATATTAAAAATAGGGAAATCAATAAATTCTAACTGGAACATATCAACTACATATCCTAAGCGAACACGATCAATAAAATTTCCTAATGCTCCAGCTAATAACAAACTATAGGTTGTTAACGCAAACTTTGATTTACCTCTTTCTTGAAACATCAAGTATAAAATCGCAGAAACTCCAAAAGCAGTAATAATATAGAAAACAAATTGTTGTCCTGCTAAAATACCCCAAGCTGCACCAGTATTTTGAATATAAAATATCTTCACAATTCCTGGCAATAATTCTTGACCTGTATGTAAAGCAAAATTAGAAACAATCCACATTTTCATAACTTGGTCAGCCACGATGAAGAATAAACTTAACATTAAATAAATAACCATAATATACCTCTTTCTACTTCAATAGTTCTATTGTACCTATTCTATTAATCTTCGTCAAACGAGAGACAAAACGACAACATTGATTCGATTTTGTACATTTTTTCTAAATTCCACCTATTTTCGCCCCATTTTCACATGAAAAACCTATCAAATCAGTTAATAATTTGTATATTTCACAAAAAAACTGTATAATGACAAAGTAATTTGTGTGTCTATAAATTAAGATGCGCGCATTCAATAAGAATGCAGCCTCAAAGTAAGGAGTGCGTTATGAAAAAAATTGCAACGAAGGTATTCTTGATTAGTGCAAGTTTGCTAGTATTTGCAGCCTGCTCTAATACAAAGAAGAGTGCTGAAAAAACTGTTCAAGAAGTACAAGATACCTTACCTGTGGTTGTTGATCATTTAAACAACATCCAAACTTTTGAAGCCAATTTGCAAACTGATTGGGAAGATGATATCGCTGATGATTCGACTCTAGCAAATTACGCTAAGAAAAAAGGTAAAGTTTTTGATAATCTGCAACAAAGAAAAGATATTCAAAAACAAATTACTAAAACATTAAAAGTGATTCGTGATGATGCGTCTCACCTTAGTAATTTACAAGACAAAAACTTGCCAAGTGTTGAAATTAAAATCGTAAGTTCAAACTTGCAAAAAATTGTCGATAGTATAACGGATTACATCAAAAAATCCGAAGAACAATTAAAGAATGAACAACAATTCTTTGTTGAAATTTCTGGAAATAAATTATCAAATGATGATTTAAGAGAGAAAATCAAAGTGTTGAATCAAGCGGCTATTGATCGTCAAACAATACTGGAAGAAATTAATGAACCTCTGACAGCTATTGATAAACCTATCCGAATTCTTAAAGCTCGTTTGAGTACAAGAAAGGAGTAGTTGTTCATGAGTAAAATAACTAGAATAATTCGTATTCTTTTATTAGGAATATTAGTCCTTCTTTTTAATTCTGTTCATGCTGAAGAAGAAGAAACTCCGCAAAAATTAACTTTAAGAACTTCAAGCTTATTAAAAGTGCCTGTTAATTTTCCTACAACTAGTACTTATGATTCTGGAATTACCATCCCCTATCCTAGAGATGGTGTTAAAGGGATTTATGTTCAAGCATTTAGAGCTAAAGGATCTGAACTAGATAGAATTGTTCAGTATGTTGATAAAACAGACGCTAATGCCGTGGTAATCGATGTTCGTGATGGATATGGAAAAATTACAATGCCATTAGAATCTGATAATCAAACAATCCAAAACAATACTGTTAATGAAATTACAGACACAAAACAATTACTGAAAACTTTGGAAAAACATCAGATTTATCCAATTGCTCGAATCGTAAGTTTTGGGGATCATTTAGTTCCCTATCAAAATCCTAATTTAACATTCCGTACACAAATGGGTACTGTTTGGGAAAATGATGAAGGTGAAGCTTTCTTAAATCCATTCCTAAAAGAAAATTGGGAATACATTTCTGAAATTGCAGTAGGTGCAGCAAAAGCAGGATTTAAAGATATTCAATTAGACTATGTTCGTTTCCCTCTCGGATTCGAATTAATTGAAAAATATTTAGATTACGACTTAGGGGATTACAGTCATTACACTGATATGGATGAGGCTCGGATTGCAGCGGTTACTGATTTTGTAGAATTTGTTCGTGGTAAGTTAAAACCATATGGAGTTCATCTTTCTGCAGATATTTTAGCACATGCGATAACTGCTTCTAAAATTGGAGGTATCGGTCAAAAATTCACGAATATTGCAGATCATGTTGATGTGATTTCTCCAATGATTTTCCCAAGTCACTGGGTAAATGGAGCTTTCGGGGTAAAAGAACCGGATAAACAGCCTTATGATATTGTAAGCCAATATATGAAAATTGAGAATGGGTATTTTAAAGATTTAAATCCCTCTCCTACTTCAAGACCTTGGATTCAAGCATTCACAGCTGATTATTTAGGCGAAGGAAACTATCAATTATATACAGCTGATGTTATTAGTCAAGAAATTAAAGCTTTAAAAGAAGCTGGAATTAAAGAATATTTACTATGGAATGCAGCCAGTCAATATTCAACAGAAATTAATTTTTAAGACAAAGAAAAACGACAGAATCGAAACTGATTCTGTCGTTTTTTATTCTCAAAGACTTTCTATAGTAGTATGATTAAAAATCGTATAAAAACTTCTTCAAGACCGTTTTCGTTAATCCATCTGCATCATTCAACAATGCTGAACCATTACTTGTACGATCCACTAAACTTAAATCCATTGGACGAATATCTTTCATTTCTCCATTTGACGAAACAATAACATATTCTTGTTTTGAAGAAATATTACCATCCAAATAAACCACACGATGAGGATTTTTCTTCAATTCTCTTAAGACCATTAACCCTCTCTTAGCCCTTGTAAGCATAGAAACTTCTAAAACATTGAAACGTTTCACCGCTCCACGTTGAGTCGCTAAGAAAGCAGAAACGACCTTAGGTTCTGGACTATATACCATTGCTCCAGCAACAAAATCATCTTTTCTTAAATTAATCGCCTTAACCCCACTTGCAACAGTCCCAACAACTGGAACTTCACTTAGTTCATAACGTAAGCCAAAACCACAATGGGTAACAATAAAAATTTCTTGTTCTTGATTTGGAACGAGTTCAATCACTACTACTTCATCCGTTGTTGTTTTTAACTTAATCGCATTACTTGTACGAGTTTTATAGCCTCGATACGTATTAAATTCATTCAAAGCAGTTTGTTTTACAAGCCCCTCTTTTGTAAAGAATACAACTGTCCAGTCTTGGTAAGCATCATTACTATCTTTTTCTTTCACCATGCCGGCTAAAATAACTTCGTTAGTCGCTAGAGAAATCGATTGGCTTAAATGATGCCCTACATCTTTCCATTTTGCTTCTGGAATTTCATGAACTGGTAAATGTAAATAATTCCCTTTAGACGTAAATAACACTAAACTATCTAAAGTGGATACTTTTTGAACTAGTAAGACTTCGTCCCCTTCACGCAATCCATTCTCTTCAGGAGCACTTGAAGCAAATGAACGTGGACTAACTCGTTTGTAATAGCCTTGTTTTGTAGCTACTACATACACTTCTTCTTCCGGAATTAAAATTTCTGTTTCAATTTTAATTTCTTTAATTTCAGCTTGAATTTCTGTTAAACGAGGTGTCGCATATTTTTTCTTTAACTCACGTAATTCTTGCTTCATCACTTGTAATAACGTTTTTTCTGATTTTAAAATACTTGTTAAAGTTGCTACACGTTCATTTAAGTCTAATTTTTCTTCTTGTAAAATGGTAATATCTGTATTCGTTAAACGATATAATTGCAAGCTGACAATTGCTTCTGCTTGTGTCATCGTGAAATCATAGGTTTCGACTAATTTTTCTTTTGCATCTTTTTTATCATTACTATTACGAATTAATGCAATGACTTCATCTAAAATCGATAAAGCTTTCATTAACCCATCTACAATATGCAAACGATCTTGTGCTTTATTTAAGTCAAACTGTGTACGTTTTGTAATGACTTCTTTTTGATGAGCAATATAAGAATCTAAAATTTTCTTCAATCCAACTTGCATTGGACGTCTAGCATCAATGGCTACCATATTGAAATTATAATTAATTTGAAGTTCGGTATTTTTTAGTAAATAATTTAAAATCCCTTCTGCATTTGCTTCTTTCTTTAATTCAATTACAATTTGTAATCCAGTACGGTCTGATTCATCCCTTACTTCAGCGATACCTTCGATTTTTTTGTTTAGACGAATTTCATCAATTTTCTTCACTAATAATGCCTTATTCACTTCATAAGGAATTTCAGTGACAACAATTTGACTCTTTCCACCTTTAATAGATTCAATCGATGTTTTAGAACGAACCACTACTTTTCCTTTACCTGTTTCATACGCTTGTTCTAATTCATCAATCCCTTGAATAATCGCTCCAGTTGGAAAATCTGGTCCTTTTACAAATTGCATTAATTCTTTAACCGTTGCTTTAGGATAATCAATCGTATGAATCGTTGCATCAATGACTTCCCCTAAATTATGCGTTGGAATTTCAGTTGCATAACCAGCAGAAATCCCTGTTGCACCATTGACTAATAAATTCGGGAAACGAGCTGGTAAAACAGTTGGTTCTTCTTCCGTATCGTCAAAGTTTAATACAAAATCAACCGTTTTTTTGTCTAAATCACGTAATAATTCTTCAGAAATTTTTGATAAACGAGCTTCCGTATAACGCATCGCAGCAGCAGGGTCTCCGTCCATACTACCGTTGTTCCCATGCATTTCTACTAAAACATCTCTTAATTTCCAATCTTGGCTTAAACGCACCATCGCTTCATAAACAGAAGAATCTCCATGAGGATGATAATTACCAATTACATTACCGACAGTTTTTGCTGATTTTCTAAATTGCTTTTCACTTGTATTTCCTTCTACAAACATCGCATATAAAATACGTCTTTGTACAGGCTTTAATCCATCACGAATATCTGGTAAGGCACGATCTTGAATAATATATTTGGAATAACGTCCAAAACGATCACCCATTACATCTTCAAGATTTAACTCTTGGATATCTTGTTGCAAGCTCATATTATTCCTCCTCCATTAATAGTGATAATTGTTCAACAGATGATGGAGAATTTGTTTCTTCTTTTTTCACTTTAGAAACTTTTGGTTGTTCATTCACTGTTACATGTCCTTCTGTTTCTAAAATACTCTTTCCATCTTCCAAGCTAAATTCCACATGACTTTCAATCCATTTTCTACGTGGTTCAACTTTATTCCCCATTAATGTACTTACACGACGTTCTGCTTGTGCTTTATCATCGATTACAACACGAATTAGTGTTCTGGACTCAGGATTCATCGTTGTTTCCCATAATTGGTCTGCGTTCATTTCCCCAAGACCTTTGTATCGTTGTAGTAAATATCCTTTACCAACTTTTTTAATTTTTTCTTCTAATTCTTTTTCAGTCCAAGCATATTCTACGACTTGTTTTTTACCAGTTCCTTTTGAAATCTTGAACAATGGAGGCAACGCTAAATATACTTTTCCTGCTTCAATTAATGGTTTCATATAGCGGTAGAAGAAGGTTAATAGCAACACTTGAATATGAGCTCCATCGGTATCCGCATCGGTCATAATGACAATTTTATCGTAATTACAATCTTCAATATTAAAGTCATTCCCTACTCCAGCACCAATTGTATAAATGATTGTATTAATTTCTTCATTTTTTAAAATATCAGATAAAGA
Source organism: uncultured Granulicatella sp. (assembly GCA_947254045.1). Taxonomy (GTDB): domain Bacteria; phylum Bacillota; class Bacilli; order Lactobacillales; family Aerococcaceae; genus Granulicatella. The sequence goes on from CAMYBO010000009.1 coordinate 12,324, forward strand.
AGCTTTCTCCGTATTAATAACTTTTCCTCGTAATGGTAAGATCGCCTGGAATTTACGGTCGCGTCCTTGTTTTGCTGAACCACCCGCAGAATCTCCCTCTACTAAGTACAATTCATTCTTTTTAGGATTTTTCCCTTGAGCAGGTGTTAATTTACCAGATAGAAGGGTTTCTTTTTTCTTGCCTTTTTTTCCATTACGGCTCTCTTCTCTTGCTTTACGACTCGCTTCACGGGCCTCTCTTGCTTTTAGAGCCTTACGGATTAATTCTTGAGCAATTTCACCATTTTCTGTTAAAAAGATACCTAGTTGTTCAAAAATCGTATTATCGACAATACTTCTTGCGGCAGGAGTCCCTAATTTATCTTTCGTTTGTCCTTCGAATTGTAAAATCTCTTCAGGAACACGTAACGAAACAATCGCTGTTAAACCTTCACGAACGTCACTACCTTCTAGATTTTTGTCTTTTTCTTTTAATAGCCCCACTTTACGAGCATATTCATTAAAAGCTTTTGTTAAGGCAGTTTTCATCCCAACTTCGTGAGTACCACCATCTTTTGTACGAACATTATTAACAAATGATAAAATGGTTTCAGAATAGCCATCATTATATTGAAAAGCAAATTCTGTTTCTACTCCATCAATCGTACTATTGAAATCTACAATTGGAGATAAGGTATCTTTTTCTTCATTTAAATATTGAATAAAATTACGGATTCCTTCTTCATAGCAAAACTCATCACTTGTATCCGTTCTTTCATCCGTTAAAGTAATCGTTAATCCTTTTAATAAAAACGCAGATTCACGTAAACGTTCCGCTAATGTTTCATAAGACCAAACGATTGTTGAGAAAATATGTTCACTTGGTAAGAAACGAACAGTTGTCCCAGAACCTTTACGATTCGTTTTTTCTTTTTTAATCGAACTAACTTTTTCTCCACCTGTTTTAAATGTTTGAGTATATAAGACGCCATCACGTAATACTTCAACTTCTAACCAATCAGATAAGGCATTTACTACACTGGCCCCAACCCCGTGAAGTCCTCCAGAAGTTTTATATCCACCTTGTCCAAATTTACCACCAGCATGTAAAACGGTAAAAATAACTTGAATCGTTGGAATTCCAGAAGCATGTTTTCCTGTTGGCATTCCTCGCCCATTATCTCTAACAGATAGTGAGCCATCTTTATGAATTGTGACATCAATCTTACTTGCATATCCAGATAAAGCTTCATCGACTGCATTATCGACAATTTCATAGGCAAGATGATGCAATCCACGGTGATCAGTTGAACCGATATACATCCCTGGACGTTTTCGAACGGCTTCTAAGCCTTCTAATACTTGAATTGAATCATCATTATATTGGTTAGTGACTTTACTCATTCACGATTCTCCTTCTTCCTATTTATAAAACATATCTACTCTATCATACTTAATTTTTCAAATATTGCAAGAATTCTTCCTAACTACCTTTAAAATCATACTAATTTTTTTAAAATATGCTATACTCAATGAGTATTATTTAAATTTAACGGATAAAGGAGAAAGACATATCGATGCTATCCATTTTTTTAGGTGCTACGATGGCATACTTATTAGGTTCCATTCCTTCTGGATTATGGATTGGACGTAAGTTTTTTCAAATTGATATTAGACAACACGGAAGTGGAAATTTAGGAGCTACCAATTCCTTTAGAATTCTTGGTAAAAAAGCTGGAACTATTGTTTTACTGATGGATCTTTTAAAAGGTTCGATTAGTGTTCTTCTGTTAAAGCAAATGGATTTACACGGGATTTCCCCTCTCATTATTGCGTTATTTGCTGTAATTGGTCATACGTATCCATTATTTGCAAACTTTAAGGGTGGTAAAGCTGTTGCAACATTTGCTGGAGTTATATTAGCGTATCAGCCGGTTTTATTTCTAATTGGTCTAGGAATCTTTATTTTGACTTTAGCTATTTCAAAAATGGTAAGTTTTACAAGTATGCTTACGATTTCAATTGGTGTTCTTTTATCTTTATATTTTCAAGATATGGTTCTAACAACAATTGCACTACTCGCAGATATCTTTATTATTTATCGACACCGTACGAATATTCAAAGAATTTTGAATGGTACCGAATCTAAAGTTGATATTTTTAAGCGAAACAAATGATTATAAGCGTAATAAAAGATAGGATGAAAAATATTTTTTGTTTGTGAGGTTGCCAGTAGCCTCTTCAGCGGGTCTCATGACTTTCACTACAAAAAAATTTTTCTTCCTATCTTTTATATATTCATGGCATTTTTCCACTATAAGTTCTAAACGTACGTAATAAATACTTTTTTTGGTAAGGTATTCCTTTTTACTTATAAATTTTTTAATTGATCATTCAATGCTTGGTGTATGTGTTGGTTCTTAATTCGTAGGAAAGTTCCTTTTGTACCTAAGCTTCTACTTTCAAGTACACCTGCAGATTCTAATTTACGAATCGCATTTACAATTACAGTACGTGTAATATCAAATTCTTTCGCAATTTTTAAAGCTGTAAAACGTAATTCAATACCATCAAATAACGATAAAATAATTTTAATGGCTTCAATTTCACTGTAAGAAAGAGATTTTAAAGCTAAATGAACATTTTGTTTTTCACGGTTTTCTTGTTCAATTCTTTTTGTCTGCCAATGCAATAACTCTGTTCCAATTACAGTTGCTGCATGCTCAGCCAAAATTAAGTCCCCCGCAGAAAATGACTCTTTAGCTTTTCCCATCACAACAAATCCTAAACGGTTCCCAGAAGCATAAATCGGAATTATCGTTGTTTTTGCTTCAAGATATTCCTGTTTTAATTCCACTGGAAAAATAGTTAATTCAGCATCTACTGAAATATTTTCTAAATTTGTCTCAATAGAATTCAAAGCATTCATATAAAAGTCAGGAAATTGTCTTGTTGAAACATATTCATGCATTCGAGCATTATTTAATTGAAAATGATCATGAACTCCTAATATTCTACCTTCTGGTGAAGCAATAAATAAATCTACTTTCAATAGAGTTCCTAATACACCACTTAAAGTATTAAAGGGTAAATCAGCTTTTTCATCTAATGTCCATAAATTATGATATTGTAAAACCGTATTGATTTTTCTTAAATCTTTAAGTACTTGTTGCAATGCTCTCTCTCCTTCCTATAAAATATAACGACTTAAATCACGATTAGCTGTAATCGTATTTAATTTTGATTCAACATATTGCTCAGTAATTTGAATACTTCCCATTTGCATTTGAGGAGCTTCAAATAATAATTCTTCTAATAATGTTTCTAGAATCGTATGCAATCTTCTTGCCCCGATATTTTCCATATTACTATTCACTTCAAAGGCTGTTCTAGCAAGTGCTGAGACGGCTTCTTTTGTAAAGATTACTTCAACATTTTCAGTAGCCAATAATGCTTTATATTGTTTTAATAATGCATTTTTCGGTTCTGTTAAAATACGTTCGAAATCTTCTTTTGATAAATCTTGTAATTCCACACGAATTGGGAAACGACCTTGTAATTCAGGCATTAAATCACTTGGTTTAGCAACATGGAAAGCTCCTGAAGCAATAAATAAAATATGATCTGTTTGAATGGCTCCATATTTTGTTTGAACTTGGCTTCCTTCTACGATTGGTAAAATATCTCTTTGAACCCCTTCTCTAGAAACTTCTCCGCCATTGTGTCCTTTTGCAGCAATTTTATCAATTTCATCGATGAAAATAATTCCTGATGTTTCTGCTAATTTTAATGCTTCTGCATGTACATCATCTTTATTCACTAATTGATCTGCTTCTTGCTCCGTTAAAATTTCTAATGCTTCTTCTACACTCACTGTACGTTTTGAACGTTTCTTAGGAGTCATTTGGTCTAACATGGATTGGATTTGCATCATTTGCTCCATTCCATTATTGTTTCCTGCCATACGTAATGGCTTTTCTTCTACTTCAATGATAACTTCTTGATTTTTTAATAAACCATTTCTCAATTGTTGCTCAATTTCACGTCTTGAAGCAGCAATTTCTTCTGTTACTTCTTCTTTTTCCTCTTGTGGGAAATCAGTTTTTGGTAAGCCCATTGATTGGAATAAGTTCATTAGAGAATCTTGTTGAGGATTTGCCACTTTTTTCATGATGCCAGGTTTTAAAATTTTCGCTAATTTACGAATAGCCTTATCATAAGCTTGCGGACGTACATTTTCTTGTTTTTGTTTATGAACAATACTAATCGCATTTTCTACTAAATCACGAACCATCGATTCTACATCACGACCGACATAACCCACTTCTGTAAATTTCGTCGCTTCTACTTTAACGAATGGAGCATCCACAAGTTTAGCTAAACGTCTCGCTAATTCTGTTTTCCCTACACCTGTTGGTCCAATCATTAATAAATTTTTAGGCGTCACTTCTTTTTGCATTTCTTCATCTAATAATAATCGACGATAACGATTACGTAGAGCTACTGCTAAAGCACGTTTGGCACTCGCTTGTCCTACAATAAATTGATCTAATTCTTGTACGACCTCTCTAGGTGTCTTACTAATTTTTGAATTCATTTTCCCGTCTCCTATACTACTTCTGTAATAATTGCGTCATTTGTATACACATCAATTTCTGAAGCAACTTTTAAACTTTCTCTTGCAATATCTTCTGCGCTTAAATTTTCATCCCCAAAACGTAATAAAGCTCTAGCAGCAGATAATGCAAAGTTTCCACCCGAACCAATTGTTAAAATCCCGTCATCTGGCTCAATTACTTCTCCTGTACCAGAAACTAATAATAATTGTTCTTTATTCATTACAATTAGCATCGCTTCTAATTTTTGTAAGGTACGGTCAGTTCTCCATTGTTTTGCTAATTCAATCGCTGCACGTTGTAAATTCCCTTTAAATTGCTTTAATTGATCTTCAAACATTTCTTCTAAAGTAATCGCATCCGCAACACCACCAGCAAAACCAACGACGACTTCTCCACCGAAAATACGTCTGATTTTTCTAGCACTGCCTTTCATAATAATTCTCTCGCCCATTGTAATTTGACCGTCACCTGCAATTGCAGATTGATTTCCTTTTTTAACGGCACATATTGTTGTCATTTTAAAACCTCCTATGGTTTATGATTAAATTTGGATGCATCAAAAGTATCTTCCTCTTGTTTGGCTCTTGGAAAATATAATTGATAATTTTGTTGCAATGCATCTTTTGTAACATGTGTATAAATTTGAGTAGAACTTAAACTAACGTGTCCTAATAATTCTTGAACAGTTTTCATATCTGCTCCATTATTTAGTAAATGAGTCGCAAAAGTATGTCGCAACATATGCGGATGAATTTTTAGTTGTAATCCACTTTCTTGTAATAATTGATTTAAAATATAGCGAACTCCTGTCGTTGTTATCGGATCGCCTAAATGATTCACAAAAACAGAAGCATGTTCTTTTTTATATTGGCTCATTAAAGAAGTTCGACTTTCTTCTAAATAAAGCTGTAAAGCTTCTGTAGCAAAATCCCCTATTGGAACGTAACGTTCTTTTGAACCTTTCCCAATGACTAAAATAACGCCATTTTTTAAATCTAATTGCTGTAAAGTTAATTCGGTTAATTCACTCACACGCATCCCTGTAGCATATAATACTTCAATTAACGCACGATTACGTTGGTCTAAAGGCTGATTTCCATCAATGGAAGCAATAAATTTTTCCATTTCATCTTCATAAAAAAATTCAGGAAGTCGTTTTTGTCCTTTTTTATAAGAAACACTAGCAAATGGATTTTCTTCAACAAGGTTGTGTTCTAATAAGTATTGATAGAACGAACGAAGACTTGATAAGAATCGTGAAATACTAGAACGATTATATTGTTGTTGATGTAATTTTCCTAAATAAATCCGTACATCCACTGCGGTAACTTCAGACAATTCTGTTAATGGAATTTCTTTTAAAAACATTAAAAATTGTTCAATATCACGTTGATACGCTTCGACTGTTTTCATCGAATATCTTCGCTCAACGGTTAAATATTGAATAAACGCATGAAATTGTTCTTCCATTTAACGACATCCTTTCTCCATATAAAACTGTCTGTCTCTTATACACATCTGACGCTGCCGACGACCTAACACAGGTGTAG
>CAMYBO010000010.1 GCA_947254045.1 uncultured Granulicatella sp.
CTTCTTTGTTTAGTTTTCAAAGGTCAACGTCGCTTTATCGCGACAACTCCTATATATTATCATAGGTGCTTTTATCTGTCAACAACTTTTTGAAATTTATTTTAAATTTCTTTTCCGCAATCGCTTTAAAAGCGAACGTTCGTTAACAGTGTTTATAATTTACCATAGCTGGAGAAACTTTGCAAGTCTTTTTCACAACTTTTTTTATATTTTTACGAAAAAAGTGTTTTGAAGCATTCACTTCAAAACACTCTCTTACTCACACTACCTTGAGTTATTGTTTACGATAGGTTAATTGACAATAACGTTCATACCATAAGTCAACATACTCTGGTGAAAACGGACCTTTTTTATTATTAATCCAATCGACTAGAATCTCAACATTCGCCTTCAAAATTTGATCGATTTCTTTTGAATAATGCATTTGTCGGCGGTGTTGTTCATATTCGTCGACATCTAATAGTCTTTTTTCACCATCCGGGAATATTTTAATATCTAAATCATAATCAATATATTTCAATGCTTCTTTATCTAATACATAGGGAGAAGCGAGATTACAATAGTAGGATATTCCTTTTTGACGAATCATGGTTACTACATTAAACCAGTAATGCTTATGATAATATAACAATGCTGGTTCTCTTGTTAGCCAACGTCTTCCATCCGCTTCAGTTACTAGTGTATGATCATTACAAGCGATAATTGCTTGGTCGCTTGTTTTTAAGACCATACTATCTCTCCACGTACGATGAAGACTGCCATCATGTTTATAACTCTTGACAGTGATGAATTCTCCTTCTCTTGGATTTTGCATCACGAGTCCAACCTTCTATATCGATTTTAGAAAAGCTCCCTTTTCTTTACATTCATTTTCGATTCTAGTATAGCACATTTCATAGCGTGTGTGAATATCTACTACTTATTATTCTCGAATTGCCCTGATACATGCTCCCATAATTTTGTTTGTACTTTAGAAAATGGCATTTTATGAAACTCTTCTGCTTCTACCCATCTTAACTCTCTATCACTTAATCCTTCTATTCTCCAATTTCCTTTTACTTCGTATGTTGTTACTTTTATGTCCCATTTTTGATGACTGAAAATGTGTTTTACTTCACCTTTCAACTTCTTATCTTTTTGAATCTTTAGTTGATAAATCGATTCAAATTGAGTTTCTAATGGGATATTTTTATTTGGATATTCTTCAACTTCTTCAGCAATCTCCTCTAATAAACTCAACTGTTTATCAGTTGGAGTGTAATCTCTGATTAATGGGAAATGCCAAAACCCACTTAATAAATCAGCATACGTATTTTTCTCTAGTAAATATTGACCCTTTTCATTTTGAATCACAAATGCTTGCCACTTCATCGGTACAGGCTTTTTCTTAGGAATCTTCACTGGATATAAATGCATTGTTCCATTTAAGTAAGCTGCACTAAATTCTTTTACTGGGCTATCTTCTGGATGAGGAGTTACAGGTGACTCAATATCTGACCCTAAATCCATTAATGCTTGGTTAAAGTCTCCAGGGCGTTCTTTTGAAATAATTTTTTCTGCAACTGCTTGGAATACTTTTCTATTAGATGGATTACCGATATCTAATCCTATTTCAAACAATCGACTGATGACACGCATTAAGTTTCCATCTACTGCCGGTTCTGGCAAATTAAATGCAATACTTGCAATCGCTCCTGCTGTATACGGTCCAATTCCTTTTAGCGTTTGGATTTCTTCTATTGTACTTGGAAATTCACCGCCAAATTCTTCCATAATTTGTATAGCCGCTTTTTGCATATTTCTAACTCTGGAATAATACCCCAAACCTTCCCAAACTTTTAACAACTCTTCTTCTTGTGCATTTGCTAAAGACTCAATTGTTGGGAAAGTTTCTAGGAATCGATGATAGTACGGAATCACTGTATCGACTCTTGTTTGTTGCAGCATGATTTCACTTACCCATATATGATAAGGATTATTCGAACGTCTCCATGGCAAATCTCTTTTTTCTTTGTCATACCATGCTAATAATTTTTCTTGAAATGAAACAATTTTCTCTTCAGACCACATTTTTATTCCATATTGTTCTAAATCCATTCTTCACTCTCCCATTTCAACCTTTCAATCGCTTCATCAATTGCAGAACTGCTGAACCCTTTTTGATATAACTTTCCTTTTAGTTGATACCACAGTTGGGAATCGGTCGCTTCATATTTAGAAAGTAAAGTTTTCAAAATTCGCTTGCCTTGTTTCATGACTAACTCTTCTTCATTCTCTTCTTGTTTTTCAAATGTTAATTCTGAAATAACTGATTGTACGATATCTAAATCATACCCTCTTTGCATTAGAAAACCATACACTTTCTGCTTCACCGTCTTAACAGGTGCATTTCCTTGTCTATCGACATATTTTTGTGCAATTTCGATTGCTTGATCTAATTGTGTCGCTTCATCAAATTCTGCCAATGCTTTTTGAATAATCGAGTCATTTACTCCTTTTTTCTTCAATTCAAACATTACAGCTTTTGGACCTTTTTTCTGTAATGCAAAATTTTCTCGTACATAACTTTCTGCGTAAAACTGATCATTTACAAATCCGTGATCCATTAATTGCTGTAAAACCTGGTTAATCACTTCATCAGATACTTCTAGCTTTTCGAGTTTTTCATATACTTCTTTTGCTGTTCTCAGCTTAAAATTTAAAAAATGCAACGCTTTTTGATAAGCGTTTTGATACTGTGTGTCCTGTTCAATTTCACGGATTGTATCTTGCGTTAATTCTGTTCCTTTTGTTAATGCGAACTTTAATAAAGTAGCTTCATCTACTCCAAATGCAAATTCGTCATTAATGTAAATATTAAAGCGATTTTGTTTTTTCTTTTGTACTTCAATTTTTGTTATTTGCATAATATCCCTCGCTTTCTATTTCCTATCTATTGTATCAAAATTTATTTTATTGCGATATTAAAAAGTAACAAAGCCTCACCTTCTGATGAGACTTTGTACAATAAAATTAATTTTTTTAAATCGACAAACTATAACAAATCCACTGATAAGATTTCTTAACCTTCATCTATTTGTCCCCAAAACTCTGACAATTTTAAAGCATCTTTTGTGTTAATATCAATATTGCATTTTCCTTTTTGTAACACATACCCTAACTTTCCACCATAAAATGATTGTGTCTGACAAAAAGTTCCTACTGTCACTCCAAATAAATTGCCATTTGGATAATATTGTTTTTGATGAACTTGTCAATTTCTCTGTTTTGCCTCTATTTGTTTAGACCCTAATTCTGTTTCATTCAATGGCGTTACAAACAATGCGAGATTATACTCTAGTTCTTTTACAGTAATGACACTATCATATTCTTCCATTAATTCCAACACTTTTACTAAGTCCTCTTTTGAACGAAACGGACTTGTTGGTTGAAGCAAGACAATCTCATCTTCGTCATCTAAGCCGAAAGCTTTAATAACATCTACTAACACTTCCACCATCGTTGTCTGTGAGGTCGCTAAGTTTTCTGGTCTATGATATACTTCTACTCCATCACTCTGAAATAAATGCGCACTATAATCAGTTGTCACAATCATTTTATCAAACACATCCGCCTCTATAGCAAAATCAATCGCACGGTTTAATAAACTCTTCCCATCAACGACTTGTAAATTTTTATGTGGTAATTCAACAGAACCACTTCTTGCTGGTATAACGGCAATTCTCATTCCATTCCCCTTTCCCACCTTATTCATTTAACACTTTTTCATAAACTGCTTTATCTTCATCTAATATTTCTGAGCGAACTAATTGATACTTTTTGTTATTAGCATCAAGGTAAATTTACTACCAGTATCTTTATTAATTTCATCACCAGCTCTTTCTATCCCAGACCCTCTATACGCTTTACCATCTGTATCATATGAAAGGCCTTTTTTATCAAAATTTGTATAAACATTTCCTTTTTCTTCGTAAATTTTAGACTCTGTTATTTTAGAACCATCTTTTTCTAATAAATAGTTAACCATAGCTTTTCTTGTAAATTTAACCCTATCTGTCCCATCAGGATTCCCAAAATGTTCATTTGCTTTTGGTAAAAAGGTTACTTTCCCAATAACAGCATCTACAGTCACTTTCTTAGAAGGATTTTTATCATCCGTAAATGTTGTTTTATGACTAGTTAGAATTTTTTCTGTGACACGTTCATTGTCAGCTCCTATTACAACTGTCGCTTCATTTTTATTTCCTGAAGTGACTCCAGCATAAACAGATTGATTTGCAAAAAACATCCCAATCACAGCACTTGCCAAACCAATTCCTTTGAATTTTCGTAAAGAATATTTTTCTGTAAATCGTTTTCTTTCATCATACCGTATTTCTCCCTCAACACCCAATTTAATCGTAACAGTTCCAATTATACGCCTTTCTCAGCTAAAAATAAGCCTCTAATATTACAGATACATTACATCTTTTTTGCTATTTTTCATAAAAAATCCTGCTAGCATCATCTGTGCTAACAGGATTTTCAATCTTTAATCAATCTTTTATTTAGTATCCTTGAGGATTATTTTTTTGCCAGTTCCAAGAATCACGAACCATGTCGTTTAAGTCTTTTTCAGCAACCCAACCTAGTACTTCTTTTGCTCGACTTACATCTGCATAGCAAGTCGCAATATCTCCAGCACGGCGTGGGCAAATTTTATATGGAATCTCTACATTATTTTCTTTCATAAATGCATGAACTAAGTCTAATACACTATAGCCAATTCCAGTTCCTAAGTTATAAACTTTTGCTCCAGGATTTTCGATATTATCTTTTACGGCTAACGTATGTCCTCTTGCTAGATCCACTACGTGAATATAGTCTCGAACTCCTGTTCCATCATGTGTATCATAATCATCACCAAACACACTTAACTGTTGTAATTTACCAACTGCTATTTGCGTAATATAAGGCATTAAGTTATTTGGAACTCCATTGGGATTTTCCCCAATTAAGCCACTTTCATGAGCTCCAATTGGATTGAAATAACGTAAGTTTGTGACAGACCATTCTTTATCAGCAAAAGCTACATCATTTAAAATTTGTTCCAACATTACTTTTGTATATCCATAAGGATTTGTCGCACTTGTTGGCATTCCTTCTTTAAACGGTACTGGATTATTCATTCCATAAACTGTTGCGCTTGAACTGAAAATAATATTTTTTACACCAAAGTTTCTCATAACATCTAATAACACTAATGTACCTGTAATATTATTATGATAATATTCTAATGGTTTTACTACAGATTCTCCCACTGCTTTGAAACCTGCAAACTGAATGACACAATCAATTTTTTCTTTTGAGAATACTTCTGTTAAAAAATCATGGTCTAAAATAGAACCTTCATAAAATGGAAATTCTTTTCCTGTAATCATTGTTAATCGTTTTAACACTTCAGGTGAACTATTAGAAAAATCATCTAAAATAACAACTTCATACCCTGCTTTATCTAATTCTACTACTGTATGAGAACCGATATAACCTGCTCCCCCTGCTACTAAAATAGCCATTGCTATTCCTCCTTATACTTTTACAACACGTCTTCTTTATGGTCTGGTTGTAATGTTAAAATACGTGGACCATCTTTTGTAATTGCTAATGTATGTTCAAACTGGCAACTTAATCCACCATCTAATGTGTGCGCTGTCCAACCATTACTTTCCATTTCTGATTTCCATGTTCCTGTATTCACCATTGGTTCAATTGTAATAACCATTCCTTCTTTTAAGCGAAGACCTTTTCCTGGTTCGCCATAGTGAGGAACAGATGGACTTTCATGAATCGTTGGTCCAATTCCATGTCCGATAAATTCACGAACAACTGAGAATCCTTCATTTTCTACATACGTTTGAATCGCATGTCCAATATCTCCAATTCGATTGCCCACTTGTGCTTGTTGAATTCCTAAATAAAGTGCTTTTTTAGTCACTTCATATAAACGGTCTAATTCTGGAGTAGATTCTCCAACGATATAACTCCAACAAGAATCGGATAAAGCTCCTTTTAAGTCTACACAGAAATCAACTTTTACTAAATCTCCTGATTTCAATGGTTTACGACGAGGAAATCCATGACAGATTTCATCATTAATACTTGTACAAGTGGCATATTTATAGCCTTCATATCCAATTTGTGGAGCTGAACCACCTGCTTCTTCAATTTTCTTTTGAACAAATTGGTCAATTTCCCAAGTTGTTACTCCCGGTTTAATAAAGTCTCGTAATGCAACGTGAATAGACGCTAATAATGAACCAGATTCGTTCATCGCTTCAATTTCACGATTTGATTTTAATGTAATCATACTCTAACTCCTTTCTTAGAAATAGTATATCATAGCTTTTTTAGAAAATGTTTGTAATTAAATAAATTCCAAACATTTCTTTTCATTTTTTTAATAATTCCTTTAAAAAGCAAAACGAAGTTACTAAAATCGTAACTTCGTTTTACCTCTTGGGAGAAAAGATATAAGGGAAACGCTATAGAATGGCTAAAATAATGAAGTTCAAAATGAATAATCCAGTTGCTACCCATAAAATTGGGTGAACTTCTTTAGATTTGCCTGTTAATGTTTTAATGAAACAGTAGAAGATGAAACCTGCTGCAATTCCGTATGAAATGCTATAGCAAAGCGCCATAAAGATTCCCGCAAAGAATGCTGGAACTGCTTCTTCTAAATGATCCCATTGAACATCTGCAAATGATGATAGCATCATCACCCCTACAACAATTAAAGCAGGTGCTGTTGCTGCTGCAGGAACGATTCCTACAAATGGTGCTAATAATGTAGAAGCCGCTAATAGTGCTGCTGTCGTTACAGCTGTTAATCCAGTACGTCCACCAGCTCCGATACCTGCTGCACTTTCTACATAAGTTGTTGTATTACTTGTTCCAAAAATTGCCCCGATTGAAGTTCCAATCGCATCCGCAAATAAAGCTTTATCCATTTTTGAAGAGAATCCTGAACCTTCTTCTAACATTCTTTCATCTTCTTCAGAGAAGATTCCTGTCTTACGACCTGTTCCAATAAACGTTCCTAATGTATCGAATGTGTCTGATAAACTAAATGCAAAAATTGTCATTAATACTAATGGTAATTTCGCAGGGTTCGAGAATAATTTACCCATTCCTTCTGGACCAAATGCTGCAAAAATAGTGACTTGTAAATCTGAAAAGGCAGAACCCAATGAATTTTGAGACCAATTCACAGTGGATAAATCAATGACACCCATTGGAATCGCTAGTAAAGTTGTCGCAACAATCCCAATTAGGATAGCTCCACGAACATTTCTAATGACTAAAATCACTGTAATGAATAAACCAATTAACGCTACTAAAGCATCACTTTGAGTAAAGTTCACTAATGAAGGAACAATTCCACCATTAGAAGTCACGGAGAATACTCCACCTTTAAAAGATTCTACTGTTGCTTGATACGGTTGGTTATTAATCGTAGCAATAGTTTTTGCATCTGATAAGAAACTTAATAAGTTCGCATTTTTCAAACCGATATAAGCAACGAACACTCCAATCCCGCCACCGATAGCATGTTGCATACTAACCGGAATTGCTTGAATAATCATTTTACGAATTTTTGTTACGGTAATAAATACATTTAATAATCCACAAATAAATACCATTGCTAATGCTTCTTGCCAAGTGAAGCCTAATCCAAATACTACCGTGAAGGTAAAGAAGGCATTCAATCCCATCCCTGGTGCTAATGCATAAGGTACATTGGCGAATAATCCCATCACTAATGTACTAACAACTGCTGCCACAATGGTGGATAGGAAAACTGCTTGGAATGGCATCCCTGTTTGACTAAGAATACTAGGGTTTACGAAGATAATATAAGACATTGCAAAAAATGTCGTAAGCCCTGCTAAAAGTTCCGTTCCAAAAGTTGTGTTATTTTCTTTTAATTTAAAGAAATTTTCCATGAAGTTTCTAGCTCCTTTAAGTGTTTTATTAAGAACGAGGTTAGTATACTGCATTATCGGTTGAAAAGCAATAGGAAATACGTATATTTTTATCGTTTAAATAAATTAATGTACGTATTTTTTATTTTTGTTTTACTTTTCAACATAAAAACTAGACTTTAAAAACAAAATAAAACGAACAACTTTCACCATCAAAGGTGTCAGTTGTTCGTTTGGAGAGAGATGACTATTTTATATCGAACCTTTGGGAATTTCCCAATAGTTCAAAGGACTATTTTTCTGCGTTCCACACTGGGAAGTATTGTCCTGGTCCAATTTCATTCATTTTCTTCGCTACATCGTCTGCTTGGAATAATTCAACAATTTTTTTGTATGTTGGATTATCAGCATCTTTAGCATTTGCAGCAATGATATTGAAACGATCTTTTGGAATTGTATCTAAGTGATCAGAATCTGTGAAGATATAATCTTCAACTTTTAATCCTGCATCTTGAGCCATTGAACCATTGATTGAAGCTGCATCTACATCTTGTAACATACGAGGTGCTTGTGCTGATTCTGCTTCAATAATTTCTAAGTGACGTGGATTGCTTGTAATATCAACTAGAGAGGCTTTTGTTCCTACTCCTTCTTTTAAGGTAATTAGTCCTTCTGTTTCTAATGCTACTAAAGCACGACCTTGGATTGCTACTTCTTTTGGTACTAATACTTTTGCATTTTCAGGTAAGTCTTTTAATGATTTATATTTTGTTGAGAAATAATATAATGGCACGATAAATGTTGTTCCGATTTCTTTAATGTCTGAACCTTTATCTTTGTTCCATTGTGCTAAATATGCACGGTGTTGGAAGGCGTTTAATTGAACAGATCCTTCTTCTAAAGCTGTATTTGGTAATACATAGTCATTCATTTCTACAACTTCTAAGTCAATATTTTCTTTTTTCGCTTTATCAGCAACGAAGTCCCAGATTTCATGAGCAACATTACCTACAACGGCAACTTTTACATGTTCAGCTGGTTTAGTTTCTTTTGCTGTTTCTTGTTTACTTATTTGATTTCCGCAAGCTGCTAATGTCACTGCAGCAACTGCTGTTAAAAATAAATTTCTTAATTTCATTTAAATTCCCCACTTTTGTTTTTTTATGTCACGTGATACAAGTGGTACTATACCGAATTATCCTAGTCTGGTCAACGAAATTTGACCAATTTCAGCATTGTTTATTTTTACTAGTTGTTAAAGTTAAAAACTATATTCCTATCACATCAACATTTACAAGCTATAAAAGTGATGGTTTTTGCAAACAAAAATAGACTTTTCTCCATAGCTATCAAGAACCCAAAGGTTTGCTGTCGCCCTAGCTATATTAAAAAGTCATATATTAAATAATCATCCTAAACGCAAACTCGTCTTATGATTCCAAAACAAAATAGACTTTCCATAGTTCTTGAAGTGACAGAACCGGCAAAAGCCGATTCTGTCACAGGAAATTTTAAGACCCAGGCTCAAAATTTAGCCATGAAACCGAAGGTTTGCTGGCGTCCTAAGAACTATAGATAAGTCTAATTAAAAAATAATAGATTAGTCTTGGTCAAGACCCATCCCTCTCATAATTGCTTTTGCAATTTCAACGAATGGAACAATTGAAAATGCAGCTGCTAACACAACTAACCATTGTTCTAAATTCAACACTGTTACACTAAACACAGTTGTTAAACCAGGAACTACTAGTACTGATAATAACATTAAAGCAGACACAACAATCGCAATGTTAAACATTTTATTTTTAAATACTCCAACAGTTGCTAAAGATTTATAAACAGATTTCACGTTGAATGCATGAAATAACTGAATTAAACCAAGAGTCGCAAATGCCATTGTTTCACCAGTTGGAACTCCCCAACCAGCAGCATGAGTCGCATACCAATATACGAATAAAGTAACTCCACCCTCGAAGAAACCTTGATAGTAAATACTTGGCAATACCCCATTAGACAAGAAGTTAGAACTTTTACCACGAGGCGGATGTTTCATAATATCCGCTTCTGCATCTTCCATTCCCAATGTAATCGCTGGGAATACGTCTGTTACTAAGTTAATCCATAAAATATGAATTGGTTCAAGAATCGACCACCCAGCCATTGTAGCAATAAATAAAGTCATAACTTCCCCGAAGTTTGCAGATAGTAAATATTGAACTGCTTTTTGGATATTTGAGAATACTTTACGTCCTTCTTCTACGGCTACAACAATTGTTTCAAAGTTATCGTCTGCAAGAACCATATCACTAGCACCTTTCGATACTTCGGTACCAGTAATACCCATACCTACACCGATATCGGCTTGTTTTAGAGATGGAGCATCGTTTACACCATCACCAGTCATTGAAACAACTTTTCCATCTGCCTGCCATGCTTTTACAATACGAACTTTATGTTCTGGAGATACACGAGCATATACTGAGTAATCTTCAATCGTACGTGCTAATTCTTCATCAGAAATTTCATTTAATTCTGCACCTGTTAAGACACCATCTTCTTGATCAGGACGTAAAATTCCTAAACGTTTCGCAATCGCTTGGGCTGTATCACGGTGGTCACCTGTAATCATCACTGTACGAATACCTGCTTCTTTAGCCACTTGAATCGCTAAAGCTGCTTCTTTTCTTTCAGGGTCAATCATTCCGACTAATCCTGCAAATACAAAGTCGAACTCAACCGATTCTGAATCCATTGTTTCTGGAACTTGGTCAATGTATTTATAAGCAATGGCTAATACACGTAAAGCTTGAGTCGCCATTTCTTTATTTAGACGTGATAATGTATCACGGTCTTCTTGAGTAATTGGGCGAATTTGTCCATGTTCTTCAATATGAGTTACTTTTTCAAGTAATATATCTGGAGCACCTTTTGTTGCTACTAAATAGTTTCCATCTTCTAATTGATGAATCGTTGACATTAATTTACGGGTTGAATCAAATGGTACTTCTGCTACACGTGGATTTTTTTCTAAATCAACACGTATATCATAACCTTTGTCTAATCCAAATTGAACCATTGCTGTTTCAGTTGGATCCCCAATTAATTTTTCTTCTGTAATTTTAGTGTCATTTGCTAAATTCATAATACGAAGTGCTGAAATTGATTCATTCATTTCTTCGTGTGCATCATGAATTTCATTATTGAATACCATTTTTTCAACAGTCATTTGGTTTAATGTTAACGTACCTGTTTTATCTGAACAGATTACTTCAACGCCACCTAATGTTTCAACGGCTGGCAATTTACGAACTAATGCATGACGGCTTGCCATTTTTTGAGTTCCTAATGCTAAGATAATCGTTGAAATAGCTGGTAAACCTTCTGGAATCGCTGCAACTGCAATCGCAATCGCTGTTAATAACATATGAGTCCATTCGTATCCACGGAGTAAACCAATTCCAAAAATGATAACGGCAATAACTAAAATCATAATCGTTAACCATTTCCCAAGAGCATCTTGGTTTTCTTGTAATGGAGTTTTACTTTCTTCTGTGTTCGCTAACATATGGGCAATTTTACCAACTTCAGTATCCATACCTGTTGCTGTAACAACCCCTAATGCACGTCCATAAGTCACATTTGTACTCGCAAATGCCATATTTGAACGGTCACCAATACCAACATCTTCCCCTTCAGGAATCACTAAATCTTTTTCTACCGGAACAGATTCTCCTGTTAAGGCAGCTTCTTCGATTTTAATCGTGTTTACTTCTAATAATCGCATATCGGCAGGAACAACATCCCCTGCTTCTAAAATTACGATATCTCCGACTACAATGTCTTCCCCTTTTACATGAACAGGTTCACCATCACGTAAAACTGTTGCAACTGGAGAAGCCATTTTTTGTAATGCTTCAATTGCTTCTTCTGCTTTTGATTCTTGGATTACCCCTACAATCGCATTTAAGATTACAACGGCTAAAATTACAATGGCATCCGTTGGATCTGGAGCTCCTTCATGGGCAAAAAATGAAATAACTGCTGCTGCAAGTAAGACAATAATCATGAAGTCTTTAAACTGATTAATAAATTTTTGCAGTAAAGTAGTCTTCTCACCTGCTTGTAAAGCATTCGGGCCGTATTTTTCTAAACGTTCTTTTGCTTGAGCAGAAGTTAACCCTTCTTTAGTAGATTGTACATTTGAAAGAACTTGTTCTTCCGTTTGTGTGTATGCGGCTTGTTTTGTCAAAGTCGACACTCCTTTATATTTTTTATCCCCATAAAAAAAGACTTATACTATTTCAAGGACTTGAAAATAGCATAAGTCTCACTAATTAAGATAATACCAGCGAAACAGGTTCACTTGTTGTTGATATTACCACAACTTTCGTTGCCAGTTACTCCCTTATGGAGATGTTGAATTTATAAGATACTATACCAAAGGCACTTTAAAATTGCAAATATTTTAAGTGACTTTAAAAATCAATCTTTATTGTTTATACTCACGAATAACCTGCATAAAGGCTTCTCCATAAGTCTCTAATTTTTTCTCCCCAACTCCACTAATTTGTAAAAATTCTCGATCCGTCGTTGGTAAATGACGACAAAATTCTTTCAGCGTTTTATCTGAGAACACTAAGAATGGTGGAACATTTTGAGCAAAAGCTAAATCCATACGAATCGAACGTAATCGGTCATACAAGACTTCATCAAATGGTGCATTGTCTTGTACTTTATGTTGCTGAATTGCATCTGGTTTTTGTAGAATTTGAGCAACAACTGGTTTCACTTCGATTTTCTCACGATTTTTCAATGCTTTCTTTCCTAAATCACTTACTTGTAAAATCGGATATTGTAATCCTTCCACTTCAATATAACGATCCGCAATTAAGGAAGACATAAATTCTTTTAAAGCTTTATCCGAATAATCTTTCATAATGCCATAGGTTGATAATTGATTTAAGCGAAGAGCTTTCATTTCTGCACGTTTACTTCCTCGTAACACTTCTGACACTTTACTCATTCCGTATTGTTCTTTCATTCGAATAATACACGATAAAATCATTTGTGCTTGTGGTGTTACATCTGTTAAAGTCACTTTATTTAAGCAGTTCGTACAATGCCCACAATCTTCCGGAATATCTTTTTGTCCAAAATAATCTAGCATAAACCCTCTTAAACAACGTACCGTTCTACAATAATCAATCATCTCATTAAGTTTTGCCATGCTAACTTTATCTTGATTTTGCTTCACTAAAAATTTATTAATAATAATGTCTTTTGTACCATATAATAAAATACACTCCGCAGGCTCACCATCTCGACCGGCACGTCCTGCTTCTTGATAATAGCTCTCGATGTCTTTAGGCATATTATAGTGAATGACTTTTCTTACATTGGACTTATCAATTCCCATTCCAAATGCATTCGTCGCTACAATGACATCAATTCTATCGAAAATAAAATCTTCTTGAACTGTACTTCTAGCTTCTGGGCTTAATCCTGCATGATACCAATCCGCAGCAATTCCCTTCTTTTGTAATTTCTCACAGACTTTTTCGACTTCTTTACGTGTATTACAGAAAACAATCGTCGGTTCCTTTTCTTTGATTAACTCTAGTAGACGGCTCATTTTATCCCTTGGTTCTTCCATTCCAAAATATAAATTTGCACGATCAAAACTCGTTACAACTTCAAAAGGATGTTGTAATTTTAATTGTTGCTTAATGTCTTGACGAACTCTTGGAGTTGCTGTTGCCGTAAAAGCTGCCACAATCGGACGAGTAGTAAGTTGCTCAACAAATGTGTCGATATTTTGATAACTAGGTCTAAAATCTTGCCCCCACTGTGAAATACAGTGCGCTTCATCCACTGCAACCATGCTAATCTGAATTCCTTGCATCATCTCAAGAAATCCTTCTTGTTCAAACCGCTCTGGAGCAACATATAATAACTTCACTTCGCCTCGTTGTAATTGAGCAATCGCTTGAGAATACTCCATGGAAGTCATCGCACTATTAAGTAGTATTGCTTGAATCCCCATTTCTTTTAAAGAAGTGACTTGATCATACATTAAGGAAATTAATGGCGACACAACAATTGTGATTCCTTCTAACATTAACGCTGGTACTTGGAAACAAATCGACTTCCCTGCAGAAGTGGGCATAATCGCTAAGACATCTCTTTTGGATAAAATCGTTTCAATGATTTGTCCTTGTGCAGGTCTGAAACTATCATACCCATAATAATGCTTTAAAATCTCTTCCTTGTTCATCTACTTCCCCCTCTCTTCTAGTAAGTGTATTAAGTCTTGCATTTCTCCCATTGATAAAGCATAGACATCTAATGAAAAAATTTGCGGTGTTTTTTCTTCAATATAGGCATCTTCTAATGTATCGATTGTTATTTCAGCATGTAGCTGTTCTTTTAAAAGTGATAATTGACGATTTTCTAATAACAATTGTGTTCCATGTAAATGTGTCTTTTCTAACGCTGACTGTTCTAATAACTTTCTAAATTGTTGGGACTTCTCATGGTAGTGCGCCACCATCTTTTGTCGATGCTTTTCGAATAAGCCATTTTGAATAAATAACGCTAATGTTTTTTGCATGAGTAAATTCGAGTCAAAATCCAATAATTGCTTTCTCTTCTCAAATTCCTTTACGAAGGCGTTTGGCAGTACAACAATTCCCATTTTAAAAGCAGAAAATAAAATCGATGAAAAAGATTTTACATATATGACCCTCTCATTCGTATCAAAATAATGCAAAGGCGTTGCAGTTCCCCGTTCATAATCCGCCATATAATCGTCTTCAATAATATAAACTTGGTATTTTTCTGCTAGTTCTACTATTTTCTTTTTTACACTATCTGGATAACTCATTCCAAGAGGATTATGAAATCTAGAAATCGTATAAAAATAACGAATGGTACCACTTTGAAAAATTTCCTCTAACTTTTTTAATGAAATGGTATCTTGCATTTGTTCTCTTTCAATCATTTGATACGGAATTCCTAATTCCTTCACTAATTGATTCATACGACTATACGTTGGTTGCTCTAACAAAAGTCCTCCCGTACCAATCAGCTGAAGTAAAATATATAACGCTTGTTGAGTCCCCGTTGTAATGGATAATTGTCCTTCCTTTGCATACACTCCATAACTTTCTAATAAAGGTACCATTGCTTCAATTAATTCACGATCTCCTCTAATGGATTCTTTCTGACTACTAGTTCCTTCATAACTTGCCACGACTGACTCATTCAAACATTTTCTAAAATCTTCAATTGGAAATTGCATCGGATTAGGTAACCCAATTTTTGTTGTATTTCGAACGGGTACTCGATTTTTCAACACATAATACCCACTCTTTTCAACGGGATAGATTAAACTTTCTTCCTTTAAGAGATGTAACGCTTTTAAAATCGTGTCTTTATTACAACGATACTGTTGAATCATTTCACGAATCGAAGGAAGTCGATCTCCTTTTTTATAAATGCCTTCTTCGATTTGCCTACGAATTTGCAGACTCACTTCTTGATACTTAAACATAACACACCTCCATCTGTACCGGTACAATTCTATTCAGAAAATATTGTACCTTATCCCATCCTGAATTACAATGAGTTCAACTTCTAAAAATAGGAGGTGCTTTCGTGGTACAAAAACGGATTATATTGGCCAATGATTTATCCGGAATCGGAAAAGTAGCTCTGACTCCTGCTATTCCTATTATGGCTTGTTGTCAGATTGAGACGATACTTTTACCAACTATTTTACTTTCCTCTCATACAGGAGGATTTCAGCAAATCGCTATCCAAGAACTACTAGACTTTACAACACAAAGTTTAGAACAATGGAAAGCATTAAACTTAAAAACAGATGCACTATTTATTGGATATTGCAGACAAATCGAACAATTGAAGCTCTTATTAGATTATCATACGACTCAAAATCCAGATGCTCTCCTCATCGTCGACCCAATTATGGGCGATCACGGGAAGTTATATAGCGGCTTTACAAAAGAATATGTCCAACAAATGAGAACCGTATGTTCAAAATCAGATGTCATCCTTCCCAATCTCACGGAAGCTGCGTTATTAACTGAAACAGAGTATTTAAAAGGAGTTCAACCAGTAGAAGCTTATCAGGAACTGGCTAAGAAATTAGCAGGTTTAGGAGCTAAAAAAGTTATCTTGACGGGTATTCAAACTGAAGTTGGCTCCATTGGACTATTGAGCTACGATGCTGCAACAGAACAATTTGCGACAGCTTTTACACCGCATTATCCGCATCATTTTTTTGGAACAGGAGATATTGTCTCAGCAATTCTGAGTGCTTGTATTTTACAAGGATATTCCTTAGAAAAAGCATTATCAATTGCTACAACCTTTCTTGATGCGACTCTTCAAGAAACGATTGCTCAACAAAAAGATTTACAATACGGAGTTGCTTTCGAACCACAATTGCATCTTCTCACACAATTATTTCATTCATAGAAAGTAGGAATTATACATGAAACATTATTCATTACGTGAATTAACACAAATCGCTTTATTTGCCGCTTTAATTTTCTTAGGAGTTCAATTATTTAGAATTCCATTAGGACACCAATTCGTCCACTTTGGAAATGCACTAGTCGTTGTTGGATGCTTAGTATTCGGTAGTAAAAAAGGCGCCATTGCTGCTACTTTAGGATTAGGAATTTTCGATATTTTAAATGGATATGCCGCTGAAGTTTGGATTACGATTTTAGAATCTCTCATCGTATGCTGGGGAATTCATCTTGTTTATGAAAAAACACTTCACCAAAACGACAAAGCTGTGAACATTATCGGAATTGGTATTTTAGCTGCTGTCATTAAAATCATTTTAAACTTAGTCAAATACACTTTCTTACGTGGAATGATTATGGGTGGACTAGCATTTACTCCTGCATTCATTGCAGCTTTCACTAAAATTTTAGGAACATTTGGTTCAGCTGCTTTCACAGTCATTACTGTTCCAATTTTATATCCAATTTTCAAAAAAATTCATCAACAATTTAATGCTTAATTTACTACTAGCAAGAGACCTCTCCTTCTCTTGCTAGTTTTTTATTTTCTTCCACTTGCCATCTGGTAATCGAGCCAGACAATGTGTTTCTTGCATCATTTTTCTCAATAAAGCTTCTATCTCGAACTTACAAACTTTCTCTTGCTTATAACACGAAGAAAAACGAATTTTCTTTTGGCTAGCTAATTTTTGCATATACTCATAACATTGCTGAGTCGAGAAAATCTGATTCATTTTCAGCCTATCAATACCCATTAATAAATACCCCTGCCAAATGACATTATAAGTTTTCATACTCCAAGAATATTTTGGGTAATGACTGCAAATCTCTAGGTAATCAAACGTCCACCTATGATGATAGAGCGCTTCTAGAAATTGTCGATTTTCTTTTTGAGGACTTAAAACAAATGCTTGCCACTCTTCTTTTGTCCATGACTGTTCTTGACTTACCTCTTGAGAAATTTGTATCTTCTTTGACTCTTCAAAAATTTGAAACATTTTCTTCCAATCGAGTTTATCTACGTCACATTGACTTTCCTGAAATAGATACTTCCTTTTTTGTAGCTGTAACGCTAGATGATGATGAATGATCCATTGCTTATCCGTATAAAAGCATACATAATTGCCTAATTTGGGATGATATCGAACACAATACAAAGTCATCTCACATAAGTTTTTTTGTAAAAACTTCTTCCCCAAAATCCACGAGACCACTCTCCCCAAACTTTCTAATGCCTTTGTTCGAGTCATCATTTCTTTTATTGGAATGACACTACATTGATATTCCAACACCCATTCTTTTTCACCCACTTCAATCGTAAGATCCGGAATTTGTCCTATTAATGCTTCATAGCGTTCTAATTCTGCTTGATACCCTTGTTGTACGAGAGTTTTTTGTAATTCTTCTTTTCCTTTTTGATGAGCTTCTGTTTCTCCATCATGTCTTGCTTGAGTTACATGTCTAAAAAAATATTCCCCATTTTTCTTTTGGCAAATCTGAACAGGCTCTCCACAAGTCGGACAAGCATAATATTCTGATTTATCCAATTCAATTCCTTTATATACATATACCAATTCTCCATTCGAATCACGAGCAATCTTCATTCAAACCACCTCAACTATAT
>CAMYBO010000011.1 GCA_947254045.1 uncultured Granulicatella sp.
ATAAAGAACTTACTCCATAAATATGAGATTCAAATAAGGAAGATAAAACTAAAACGGCACTGACCATTCCAATACCCCAACCAATTCCTAATTTTACTAAATAAGTAAAGGCTTTTTTCTTCTCTTGTTTACTTCCAAAAGCCATATCATGGATGGAACCAATAAATTGGTCATAAAATCCCATAATAAAAGCTACTGTTCCACCAGAAACGCCGGGAACACTGTCGGCTAATGCCATACAAAAACCATTTAAAATTTGACGAAACATAAGTTTCTCCTTTCAGTTATAAATAAAAAGACTAGGCTACTGCCCAGTCTCCATCAATACTAGTCTAAGAAATCTTTCAATTGTTTTGAACGACTTGGATGACGTAATTTGCGAAGTGCTTTCGCTTCAATTTGACGGATTCTTTCACGAGTAACTCCAAATACTTGGCCTACTTGTTCTAATGTACGGATTTCTCCATTTTTGTCTAGACCAAAACGTAAACGTAATACATTTTCTTCACGATCCGTTAATTGTTCTAATACTTCATCTAATTGTTCTTTTAATAATGCATATGCTGTATGTTCAGCTGGACTTGTTGCATTATCATCTTCGATAAAGTCACCTAAATGTGAATCATCTTCTTCCCCAATTGGAGTTTCTAATGACACTGGTTCTTGAGCAATTTTTAGAATTTCTCTCACTTTTTCAGTTGGTAAATCCATTTCTGCACCAATTTCTTCAGGAGTAGGTTCGCGTCCTAAATCTTGTAATAGTTGTCTTTGGATACGAACTAATTTATTAATAGTTTCTACCATATGAACTGGAATACGAATCGTACGTGCTTGGTCAGCAATCGCACGAGTAATGGCTTGACGAATCCACCATGTAGCATATGTTGAAAACTTAAACCCTTTTGTATGGTCAAATTTTTCAACAGCTTTCATTAAGCCCATATTTCCTTCTTGAATTAAATCTAAAAATTGCATTCCACGTCCTACATAACGTTTCGCAATCGAAACTACTAAACGTAAGTTAGCTTCTGCTAATTCTTGTTTTGCTTCTTGATCTCCTTGTTGGATACGTAAAGCAAGGTTTACTTCTTCATCCGCACTTAATAATGGAACACGTCCAATTTCTTTTAAATACATACGAACAGAGTCATTAATTTTTACATTTGACGATAAAGCTGTTTCGTCTTCTGCCATTTCAACTTCAGGTTCTTTTGCAGATTCTGAAGATAATTGACGACTAGTTGGTCCACCATCTGCATCTACTACACTAACTCCAGCATCTTCGAATTGTTGGATTAATTTATCCATTCCTTCTGCATCTAATTCATATGGAATCGCAATTTGCGCTGATAAATCATCATATAAAATTTGTCCAAACAATTTTCGTTCTGCTAACAATTTACTTGTAGCTTCTTTTAGCGTTTGACCATTCTGATTGTTTTCAACTGTCATCCACTATTCCTCCATTCATGATTTTTTTAATTGTTTCTGAATATTCACTAACTCGATCATCAATTGATTGGCTCTTGCAGCATCATTTGATAATTGAGCTTCTTTCATTTCTTGCATACATCTTTGATATTGTTGTTTTAAATCTTCTTTTTTACATAAGAAATACATTAAGTCATGAATTTCTTTTTCGGTACATTCTTCAGGCATTTCTAGCCATTCAATCATCGACAATAAATTTCGATTGACAGTATCCGATTCATCTAAAAAGTTCATAAATTCTTGCACTAATAATTCTTCAAGATGCTGCTCACGATAGCTTCTCAACAAAATATAAAATTGTTGGTAGTCTACCGATGGAAATTCAAACTCTTCATTTCCTCTTGCTAAATAACTCCATGCTTCTGGAGAATGTAATAGACGATACAGAAGTTGCTTTTGAGAAACTTCTATTGGACTATCCTGTGAAATTTTCATCAGAGTTGACGTCCATTCCCCTGTTGAGTGAGAAGATTGTTGCTTGAATTTTCTTTGAACAAAATTAACTTGACTGGAAAGTAATTCTACGGATATTCCGTATTCATCTGCCAATGATTTAATCGCAAATTCACGTTCAATTGGTTTAGAAATTTTTGCTAATTCCATCGTCATTTGTTCTAAAAATTGAACTTTTTCTCGTTCAATTTCTAAACGATATTGTTTTGAAAAATATCGCTTTTTAAACTGGAAAACAGATTCCGTATGATGCGCTAATTGTTCAAGATAAGCTTCTGCACCTCTTTGTTGAATAAATTCATCTGGATCCTTACCCGCATCTAAAGACAGAATTGAAATCGTTAATGCTGAATTTTCTTGCAATAATTCAATCGCTCGATTCGTTGCATCTAATCCTGCTCTATCACTGTCGTAAGCAATAATAATTTCATTTGCTACACGTGACAAAATTTGAATTTGTTCTTTTGTTAAGGAGGTTCCCATTGATGCTACTCCATTTTTCGCACCAGCTTGCCAAGAAGCAATGACATCCATATACCCTTCATATAAGACAACTTGTCCAGTTTTACGAATCGCTGATTTTGCTAAATCATAATTAAATAAGAACTGTCGCTTATTAAAAATAGGTGTTTCTGAACTATTTAAGTATTTTGCTTCTTGTTCATCAACCATGTCATCATCATTCGGTAAAATTCGACCAGAAAAAGCAATTACTTTTCCTTGTTCATTTCGAAGAGGAATCATAATCCGTTGATAAAAACGATCGATAAAATCATCATTTCTTGAAACGAATAATCCGGATTCTTCCATTTGTTGAGGCGTTAATGGAATCTGTTTGATTAAATTCGTCACATAAGTGCGATTTTTTAAAGCTAATCCCATTTTAAAGGTCTGAATTGTCTCTAATGTATATCCTCGATTTTGTAAATACTCTAGTGCTTTTTCACCTCCACGTGTTTGCAATAACACATGTTGATAAAATTCAGCAGCTTTTTCATGAGCCTCAACAAGCGGTTGATAAGTATCTTGAACCGTTGGTCGAGAAATCGAATATTTATTTTCAAACGGGATTTGAGCTAATTCCGCAACTTTTGCTACTGATTCAACAAAAGATAATCCTTCAATTTCTGATATAAATGAGAAAACTGTTCCTCCTCTACCACAACTAAAGCAATGATAGATTTGTTTTTCCTCTGTTACTGAAAATGAAGGTGTCCGTTCATCATGAAAAGGACAATGGCCAAAATAATTTTTCCCTCTTTTTTTCAAAGAAACATACTGACTAATAATATCGACAATATTGACTTGCGATTGTATTTGATTCAGCGTTTCTTCAGGGATGACTTGACTCATATACTGCCTCCTTTTTCTGAAATGTTAAGGAACTTTTCCTTTTGCCTGTAGTATCCCTAATGATACAGGATATATATTATCATCAATTGAAAATTGTTTCAACTAATTTAGCTTTTCTAAGTTAAAAATATCAATATAAATGGTTCTACTATTACGATAAAACCGAAGGGGCAAACTAATCACGATTTTTCCACTTTGAGCTAGTTTTGGCATAAAATAAAAACCCAAGAATGCGATAATACCGCTATTCTTGGGTTACTGCTAGCACTGAAAATGACTAGCCTAATTTGTTGTAATATTCAACGATTAATGATTCGTCAACATCAGATGTTAACTCATCACGTAATGGTAGACGGTTTAATGAACCTTCTAATTTTTCTTCATCAAATGTAACAAATTCTGGACGTCCAAATAAAGATTCTAAAGATTCTTTAATGATTGTTAAGTTACGTGATTTTTCACGAACACCAACAACATCTCCAACTTGTACTTGGAATGAAGGGATATCTACACGTTTACCATTTACAGTAACGTGACCGTGGTTTACTAATTGACGAGCTTGACGACGAGTTGAAGCTAATCCTAAACGGTAAACTACGTTATCTAAACGTTGTTCTAGAAGAATCATGAAGTTTTCACCATGTTTACCTTCTTTGATTTTGCCAGCTTTTTTGAATAAAGTAGCAAATTGACGTTCGTTCATACCATACATATGACGTAATTTTTGTTTTTCTTGTAATTGTTGACCATACTCAGATAATTTACTACGGTTGTTTGGTCCGTGTTGACCTGGTGCGTATGGACGACGAGCGATTTCTTTTCCTGTTCCTGAAAGTGAAATGCCTAAACGACGAGATAACTTCCAGCTTGGTCCAGTGTAACGTGACATTGAACATTCCTCCAATAATAAAAAATTTTTTATGGAGTAAAATAATTGCGAAACAGTAGATTCGTGCAGTCTCTATTAGGGTTCACCTTTGCAGCCGTGGTTACTACCTTCCTCTGAATGGATAGGACTGTTGACGAGCTTCTCTTATTTCTGCTGCATATTTTACACAAAAATTATTATATCAGATGTTTTTTAAAAAAGCAAACTTTTTTATGCAATTTCTTCCCATTCCATTTGAATATTCGCACAGCGATTCCCATCTTGAGAAATTAAATGATACGTTTGTGTTCTCTTTTGACTTTCTTTTGGATTTTCTTTCCATAAAGTTGAACATGCAATGGTTGATTCTGGTAATACTTCCTTTTCATATTTAATCACCACTTGTTTCAACTGATGTTCCTTTAAAAACTCCATTCCTAATTCACTAAAAGCAAAGTCAAAGTATCGAGCATTATTCACATGGAGATTCGCATCTATATCATTCATTCGAATTTTATATTCCCCTGTTGGTGCATCTGTAAAATCTTTTTTAGGAATTCGAGTTGCTTTTCTCATTTCTTTTCCAATTGATAATGGATATTCCAAAACAACTTCTTCATCAATGGAAACTATCTTACGTGCATTCATATCAAGCATGGCAAATGTCGTCAAACATTTAAACAACTCTTCTCTTTCTTTTGAAAGAATACGATATTCACGATAAGTAAAAAATTTATTATAGCTAATCGCTTCTGTTTCAATGATGACTTCTTCATCTACCTTTGGCATGCGATGAATCTCTATTTCGTGTTGAATCACAATCCATGTATAGCCCTTTTCATAAACTAAGTTTGGATTTTGTAATTGTTTTTGTTGCTTTCTAGAAGCTAACATCATCATTGCTATGGCTTGGCTTAATAGTAAATTTCCTTTCCAATCACATTCATATGGAAGAATGGTGCGCTCTACTTGGCAAATTACATCAACCGTCATAGCATCCTCCTATAAATTCCAAATATCTTCACTATATTCATTTAATACAGATACAATTTCTCCTTTATGAAAAATCACAATAGTATCTGTTGGTAAATGCATCATCTCATAAAAACTTGGATAATCCGGGAAAACTTCATAAGCTTTTGCCCCTGATAATGGTTGAGATTCAATTTCTTGATCAACAGGTGCTACATACCATGTTTTATCATCAAAACGATGTGCATAAAAATCTTCCACTTCAAATGTATGGTTCGCAATAATAACAGGGCTATCAAAACGAAATGGAACTAACTTTCCTAATGTTTTCGTACGTTTACCTGCTTTAAATGTTTTTTGAACAATTTCTAAGAAATAACTACAATCTGTAATCCATTCCTCTAATTGTTTTTGTTCATAATTTGGAACGCAAACATGATACTCATTTTCAATGGAAACAACTTTAATATTTCCATAATGAATTGGAATTAATTGATTTAATTCTTCTAAATTTTCTTCAAAATAATCTTCTACAATCGTTAGTAAATCTTCTGCTTCTTTTTGATAATCCTCTTCAGCTTCTAATATAAATAATCGTTTTTGAATCGTTCTTGTAAATTTCATTTCATCACTCCTTGTTTTCTAGTATACAGTATTTGAAACATTTTTTCTTGTATCTTCCCCTCTTCCTGATAAATTTGTTATACTAGAGTCAACTAAGGGGGCTTAATATGAACGACCAATTATTTTATAAATTTTATCAAAAAACACCGCTAGAAAGAAAAAACATTTTATCAAACTTATCTCATTTATCAGATGAAAAAAAAGCAAACTTATTCAATGGATTCAACTTACCAGAGTCAGTAGCTAATCAAATGATTGAAAATCAAATTGGACTATATGACTTACCACTTGGAATTGTACCAGAAGTAACGGTAAATGGTAAAACTTATACCGTCCCTATGGTAACAGAAGAACCTTCCGTGATTGCTGCAGCAAGTAATGGTTGTAAAATCATTCATCGTTCTGGGGGATTTACTACTACTCAAGAAAAGAGAGAAATGATTGGGGAAATTGCAATATATGATTCTCCCTATTCTATAGAAGAAATTGAGGATAAACTTTCAAAAGAAATGGAACACTTATTTTCTATCGCTCATGAAGCTCACCCTTCTATTGTCAAACGTGGTGGTGGAATTCAAAAGATTTGGGTAGAAGAAAAACAACATCCTCATCATACATTTTATGTATTTTATGTTTCTGTTGATACTAAAGAAGCAATGGGGGCAAATATTTTAAATACTATTTTAGAAGCCTTGGTTTCTCCTATCGAAACTTTTACAAATGGAACTTGTATTATGGCTATTTTATCGAATTTAGCAACTCATTCAGTCGTAACGACTACTTGTCGTATTCCATTTGAACAATTAGGAACAAAGACGATTCCTGGAGAAGAAATTGCTCGTAGAATTGAAATTGCAAGTGAACTATCCCAAGTAGATACTTATCGAGCTTCTACTCATAATAAAGGAATTATGAATGGAATTGATGCAGTCGTTATTGCAACTGGAAATGATTGGCGAGCAATTGAAGCTGGGGCACATGCATATGCTACCCTATCAGGAACCTATCAACCTTTTAGTCAATGGTTCATCGATGATGATAAAGAATTAGTAGGAACATTAAGTATTCCAATGCCAATTGGAACGGTCGGTGGATCCATTGCGATTCATCCCGCTGCTCAATTTGCTCATGAATTATTGATGAATCCATCTGCTAAAGAATTAGCTTCTATTATTGCTTCTATTGGTTTAGCACAAAATTTTGCTGCATTAAAAGCATTAGTAACAGATGGCATTCAAAAAGGACATATGAACTTACAAGTAAAATCTCTAGCTTTAACAGCTGGAGCAACAGAAAAAGAAATTCCAAAAATTGTACAATTATTGAAAGAACACAAACATTTTAATTTAGAAACAGTACAAAAAATATTAGAAAGCATTAGATAATGCATAAAAGCCATGGGCTTCGCAAAGCGAAGCTCATGGCTTTCGTTACTACTTCAGAAAAATCTATTTATCTCTCATCTTCTGTATATTCCATCAATGTAAAGATGTCATATCCTTCGATTTTTTCACGGCCTTTTAAGTCTGTTAATTCCACTAAGAATGCTAAACCAACAACTTCTCCACCTAATTTTTCAACTAATTTCGCACAAGCATCCATTGTTCCACCTGTTGCTAATAAGTCATCACAAATTAATACTTTTTGTCCTGGTTTTACAGCATCTTTATGTAAATGTAATTCTGCAGTACCATATTCTAAATCATATTCTACAGAAACTGTTTCACGCGGTAATTTCCCTTTTTTACGTGCAGGTGCAAAACCAATTCCTAATTCATATGCAACAGGACATCCAACGATAAATCCACGAGCTTCTGGGCCAACAATCATGTCAGCTCCTCTGCTTTTCGCATAGTCCACAATTTGTTGTGTCGCATATTGGTATGCTTTCCCATCTGCCATTAAAGGTGAAATATCTCTAAAAATAATTCCTTCTTTAGGATAGTTTGGTACACTTGCAATGTAATTTTTTAAATTCATTTTTCTTCCTCCATATTTGTCAGCCAATTTGTTAATTCTGAAAATTGACTATAGATAAATACTCTTTCGAGCCAAAGTTCTTCTTGCAATTGTTTCATTAAGTTAGACTGCATTAAATCTATTGATGTGGATTCTGGATTTAATCTTAAATAGCCGTTTTCTATTATAACAAATTTTAATTCAAAAAACACTTTTAATATCACTTTAAATTGATCTAATGGAATTTTTAAATAATTAGCTAATTCTCCAGTTTTTTCATTATAAGGAACATTCGAATGTGTTTTTAAATATTGATAAACAGCCACAAAGCGTTCTCTTGTTGGTATTCCCATTGTCATAATAGATTTTGGCGTATATGCAATAATATACATTTTTTGCGTATATGAGTGTTTACGGAATTCATGAATGATTTCTTTAGATTTTGGACAATCAAATACTACAATCGAATCAAACTCATCTTGCTGTTCCTCTTTCATCCATTCTTCTATTGAGAATACTTTAGAAGTTGTATCAATTCTTTCATTCACTAATGGTTTAAGTGCTTCTCTTTCAACTAAATAAGCTGCCTTCTTCACTGATAAATGATCCGGACGAATTTTATTCGTACGCCAATCAAAAATTAACGCATCTTTTACAGCAATATCTTTTAACATTAATTGAGGCAAGCGATTTTGTTGCCATTCATTAATTTCTAAGGTTCCAATGACTTCAACTTCTGCTTGAAGATTTAAGCTGTCTGCCCATTCTCCTTTATTAAAGATTAAAGCTTGTAACTGTTGCTGTTCAGAGTTCAACGTTAATTTTAAATGCTGTTGTTGAGCTCCAATCTTTTGCTTTTGCCCTACTGTTACGTAACTAATTTTAAAAATTGGTTCAGCATTATTCGTTCCATAAGGTTTTAATGCTTGAAGAGAATCAATAAACTCAACATTTACTTGAGATAGTGATAATGCTTCTTCAATACTAATTACTTTTTCATCTTCCAATAAATCAGGATGCTGTTTCGCATAAGTTGCAATAGCTTCCATAAATGCTGGTAACTTCACTGTTTCAACACTGAGCCCAGCAGCCATATGATGGCCTCCAAATTTAGCTAAAGACTCTTGGCATTCCGTTAGTGCATCATAGAGATTAAATTGTGCACAAGATCTTGCAGAACCTTTTGCCATTAATCCATCTGATTGAATTCCTAAAACAATCGTTGGTTTTTGTAATTGTTCGACGATTCGACTCGCAACAATTCCTAATACACCTTCATGCCAATTCGTTTGAGCTAATACTAACACTTTATGATCTATTTGAGATTTAGCTAATTCTAAAGCTTCTGCTGTAATATCATCTACAATTTGCTTTCTTTTGGCATTTTCTTGTTGCATTAAAGTCACAACTTCTTGGGCCACTTCATCATCAAAAGTCGTAAATAAATCCACACCCGGTTTCGCATCTCCAAGTCTTCCAAGAGCATTTAAACAAGGTCCTACTTGAAATCCTATCGTTTTTTCATCTATTGAACCAGGAGTTAATTGTAATTCTTGAAATAAATAACTTAGTCCAATTCTCTCTGTCTGATTTAATTGTTGTAAGCCTAATTTTACTAAACTGCGATTTTCATCTGTTAAGCTAACTAAATCTGCGATTGTTCCAATACAAGCAATTTCTGCTAATTCAACAGGAAGTTCTCCTAATAATGCATGTGCTAATTTAAAAACAACCCCTGCTCCTGATAAATCTCCAAATGGATACTCACCATCTGGATGGCGAGGATGAATGACTGCATAAGCTTTAGGGAGAACAGGAGGAATCTCATGGTGATCTGTTACAATGACATCACATTGTTGACTCATTGCCCATTCAACACTTTCATGTGCTGCAATTCCACAGTCAACTGTAATAATTAGTGAAACTCCTTTTTCAAGATACTCTTCAAACACACGAATATTCGGACCATATCCATCTATAAAACGATTTGGTAGGTAATATTCTACTTGTGCTCCCATCATTTCTAATGTTTCGTATAATACCGCTGTACTAGTTATACCATCAGCATCATAGTCCCCAAATATCAAGATACTTTCATCCGTTTCAATCGCTTGTTGAATACGTTGAACTGCTTTTTCCATATCATACATTAAATATGGATCATGCCATAATGTTGGTGAAGATGATAGAAATTCTTGAATTTGTTCCTCAGTTTGATATCCTCTTCTCCTACAAATTTGAATCAATAAAGGAGAAAGTCCTAATGCTTTCGCAATTTCTTTAGATCTTTCCTCTATCTCATTATTGACTAAATTCCATTTAGCATTTGCAAAAGACATCCTATCACCTCCAGAACTTATTTTTTATTAAATAATTTTAAAATACTCATGTCTCCAATTTTTGGGAAACAAAAGTTTAATTTTGCTGCAACATTCATACTATACGGTACATTCACTTCTCTTTTTTGAAGTTTCATTCCTCGAACAATCTTTCTTGCGACTTCCTCACTAGTTAAAACATATCTTGAAACACTAGCTAAATATTTTCCAGTTGGTTCTGCTTTTTCAAAAAATTGAGTCGCAATTGGTCCAGGATTAACCGTCATAACATGAATACCTTGTTCTTTTAATTCTAATCGTAAAGCATTGGAATAACCTAATACTCCAAATTTTGATGCAGAATATACTGAAGTTTTTGGAGTTGCTGTTTTTCCAGCTTGAGAGGCGATTTGTACAAACATTCCAGATTTTTTCTGAATGAATTTAGGAAGATATTGTTGAGTGATTTGAATCAAAGTGTATAAATTCAATTGTAACATCTCTTCGATTTCTTCTTTTGATAACTCAACTGCTTGTTTTAAATAGCCTCTACCAGCATTATTAATAACAATATCCACCTCAATGGACTGAATTTTTTCTAATAGTAATTCTACTTCATCTGCATTCGATAAATCACAGGCATAATAATAGACTGGCTGATTCGTCCATTGTTGGCAAGTATTGGCTACTTGTTTTAAGACTTCTTCACGTCTT
Source organism: uncultured Granulicatella sp. (assembly GCA_947254045.1). Lineage (GTDB taxonomy): Bacteria > Bacillota > Bacilli > Lactobacillales > Aerococcaceae > Granulicatella. The sequence goes on from CAMYBO010000011.1 coordinate 10,753, forward strand.
GCCACTAATATTAAACCAGCTTGTTGTTTGGCACATTCATAAGCTAATTGTTCCCCTAATCCACCACTAGCTCCTGTAAGTAATACCATTTTTCCATTTATTGAAAATTGCTCACATTCTACCATCTTAATTTCTTCCAATCGTAAATGTATCAAAATCTTTGACTACTTTTGTTTGTGGGAATACTTTACGAGCTTCCTGTTCTAACTGACTCACTTGATGTCCTAAATAACGTGCACTAATATGAGTTAAGTATAATTGTTGAACATTCGCTTCTAAAGCAACCGTTGCTGCTTGTTTACTGGTTGAATGGAAATGTTGACGAGCTGTTTTTTCTTTATCTGCTTCATAAGTTGCTTCATGAACGAGAACATTTGCATTTTGCGCTAAAGCAATACTTTTTGGAGTAAATCTTGTATCTCCACAAATAACAACAACACGTCCCTTAATGTCCTCACTGACATAGTCTTTTCCATCAATGACACGACCATCTTCTAAAGTAACAACTTCCCCACGTTTTAAACGACCAAAAACTGGTCCAAATGGTACTCCAAGTGCTTTTAATTCATCTGCTTTTAATTCACCAATTTGATCAGCTTCTGTCATTCGAAATCCATAAGAAGGAATTCCATGTTCTAACTTCATTGCTTCTACTTTAAATTGTTGATCAGCAAATAAAACTCCATCCTCTTCAAATTCAACAACTTTCAAAGGATAACCTAGCTTCGAATAAGAAGCGGTAATACTTGCATCTATAAAACGTTTAATCCCTTTTGGTCCATAAACAGTTAATTCATCTTCTCCACCTTGGAATGATCGACTCGTTAATAAGCCTGGCAAACCAAAAATATGATCTCCATGAAGATGGGTAATAAAAATTTTTTTAATTTTTCCTGGTCGAATGGTTGTGTTTAAAATTTGTTGTTGCGTTGCTTCTCCACAATCAAATAACCAGATTTCATTTCTTTCATCTAATAGTTTCAAAGCGATTGACGAAACATTTCTCATTTTAGCTGGAACTCCAGCACCTGTACCTAAAAATTGTAATTCCATAATTGCTCCTAACTACCTCGTAATGTTTGATAAATCATTTTAGCAATCCACAATCCTTGTTGATGTGCTCCCGTTGTATTCACAATAGATGCTTTTTCATAAAACCAATCTGGATGTGTACTTGATTCAGATTTCCAATCAATATAATGAACACTTGAATATTTTTGTGCCAAACTTTCAGAAATATGATTAATTTCTTGTTGCCATGTTCGATTGATGGTATTCGAAACTAAAAAGATTTGTTTATCCATACCGATATTTTTTAAAACAGCATCTAATTGTCCTCTTGTATATGCTCCATTACTTCCAACCATTAACACGATAATATCTCCCAATTGTTTTTGTTGTTTCAATTGGTCAATCATTCCTCCTAATTCATAGACTTGAAGATCTCTATCCGCACTAATCACTGCATTAGGATATAATGTTGGAATTTCTTGTGCCATCGCTAATAGCATTGTATCTCCAATAAATGTAATGGAAGAATTTGAACTGAATACTGTTTCTTCCCTGCTAAGTCCTTGAATATTATTAATCGTTTTAACAACTTTCTTATCTGTATTTCGAGTATTCTTCGATAAGGATTCACTAGCTAATAATACTTCTTGTAAAGCAGATTCTTGAGCTGATAATCTTGGACCAGCTTGAATAAATCCAATGAATAAAATCAATACAACAGTAGCACTAACCATCATTTTTACAGTTCTACGAGTTGACTGTGTCCATTTTGTAGATAAGTGATTCATCACTTTAGAGAATTTCCCTTTTTCAAACCATTGATACCAAAGTTCTCCTAAAATTACTAATAACACAATTTCTACTAATCTATGTAAAACAGGTGTAGTACTTGTATCACCAATTTTTGCTTGATATAAAACCGATAATGGTAAATACCATAAATAATAAGAAAGACTTCTTCTACCAATGACTGTTAAAGGTTTTAAACGGAAAATAATTGATGTAACTGATTTAGGATGTAATGAAATCATGATTAAAGCTGCTACAATCACATCGAAAATAAACATTCCACCTCTAAAAACTAAATGGCTATGGTCTTTCATCGTCAATAATAAAAGAATAAATAATCCAATTGGTACAAATCGAATCACCGACTCATAACGATATTTTTGCTTGTATTCTCCATAAAATTTTTGAATAGGGAATAATAGCGCTACAACTGCTCCTGTTAAAACAGAAAAAGCACGTGTATCCGTTCCAAAGAAAATTCTTAAGAAATGAGCATTAGAAACATCTTTCGTCATCATTAATAAAACAGAAGCTACTAAAAGAACAATGACGACTTTTTGTAACACTTGATGTTTTTTTATCATCACACTTAAGAATACAAATAAAATTGGCCACAATAAATAATATTGAACCGCTAATGACATATACCATAAATGCGAAAATGGCGATTGTGTTAATACCGTCATCGCATGATCATTTTCTTGAAAAATTTGCCACCAGTTATTCATAAAGAATAAATTAGAAACCATTGTACTTCTTAAATTCACTAAGAGTTCCTTTTGAAATAGCAATAAATAAAAAATCACTGCCACCATCATCGCAAAAGTTGGAATAATAATTCGTTTCAATCTTTTTGTTAAAAATGATTTTAATGGTACTTTTCCATTTTTCATTAAAGAATCCATTAAACTAGCAGTCATAAAATAGCCTGATAATAATAAAAAGATATTTAACCCTAGAAATCCACCTGGAATACGGTAAGCCATCATTTGATGGCCTACGATACTCATAATCGCAATGGCTCTTAATCCATCAAAAGCTGCGATATACTCTCGTTTTTCAATTTCAGTTCTATCAATCATGTCATCACCTAATCAATGAACTCAAAGACAAATTTACGAATTCGAACCATATCTCCATTTTCAGCACCTTGACTACGTAAGGCAGCATCGACACCCATTCCACGTAATTGACGTGAAAAACGCATCACAGATTCATCATGTTCCATATTCGTCATTAAGAATAATTTTTCAAGTTTTTCTCCATATAGTACCCATGTACCATCAGGATCTCTTGTAATATCAAATGGACGCTCTTCTTCTTCCAACCCATAAACCATATGCGTTTGAGTTTCTTGCACTTCTTCTAATGGGAAGAATTCTGTTTCTTCTAATACTTCTGCCGTTCTTGCTAGTAGGGCTTGCAAGCCATCTTTACGATAAGCTGAAATCGGAAAAATTTCAGGCATTTCTTGCCCTTCTGGTAAGTTTTCTTGTAAATCTTTTTTGAATTGTTCTAATAATTCTTCAGACTGTGGTTGATCCATTTTATTTGCCACAATAATCATTGGACGTTCTAGTAATCTTAAATGATATGAACCTAATTCTTGCATAATAACTTGATAATCTTCATAAGGATTTCTTCCTTCCATTGAAGCCATATCAATAACATGTAGTAATACTTTTGTACGTTCAATATGTTTTAAAAAATGGATTCCTAACCCAACACCCATATGAGCTCCTTCGATTAATCCAGGAAGGTCAGCTACTACAAATTGTTCTCCATTTGGAGCTTGTGTCATCCCTAATTGTGGGTTTAACGTTGTAAAATGATAATCCGCAATTTTTGGTTTTGCACTAGAAATCACCGATAATAAGGTTGATTTTCCTACAGATGGGAATCCAACTAAACCGACATCTGCCAACACTTTTAATTCTAATTCAATTTCAAATTCTTCTCCTGGTTCTCCATTTTCAGCAATATCTGGAGCAGGATTTTTATGAGTAGCAAAGCGAATATTTCCACGGCCTCCACGACCACCCTTTGCTACTACTACTTCTTGATCCACTTCTACTAAGTCTGCAATCAATTCTTTTGTTTGAGCATTACGAACAATCGTACCTGCAGGAACTTTAACAATTAAGTCATCTGCTCCACGACCATACATACTTTTACTCATCCCATTTTCACCAGGTTTTGCCTTGAAATGACGTTTGTGACGGAAATCTAATAATGTTCTAAGTCCTGAATCGACTTTAAAAATGACACTACCGCCTCGTCCGCCATCTCCACCAGCAGGACCTCCATCTGGGACATATTTTTCTCTTCTAAAGGCAACCATACCGTTTCCGCCATCTCCGGCTTTCACCCATATCGTTGCACGATCATAAAAAATTGCCATTAGGATTCTCTCCTTTCTTGTTTTTCTATATTATTTAACAATTAATTCTCTAAAGTCAGCAAATGATAAAATCATTAATGCTAATTCACGTAAGAAACGTAAACGGTTGACACGAATTTCTTCATTATCGACCATAACCATATTTTCATTAAAGAATTCATGAATTTTTGGTGTAATCGATGCAAATGCTGCAAATTTTTCTTGAGCTGAATAATTAGCAAATTCTTCTCGTAAACTCATAATCGCTTCTACTAATTGACGTTCACTTTCTGTTTCAACTTTTTCCAATTGGAATTCAGAAGAATGACGTGCTTCGTCAAATCCTTTTGCACTAATATTAATCACACGGTTTAACGCTTCAGTAATATCTTTGATTTCTGAAGTAGTCACTTCTTTTTCTAATACTGCTACTGCCTTCATTTTTTCTGGAACACTATTAGAGATAGAATTTAATACTGCTTCAATCACATCATGACGTTTTGAAATTGAAGTCATTCTTTGAGCAAGTCTTTCACGAATAAATCCTAAAATAAATGCTTGAACATCTTCTTTCTTATCCACTAAGAATGATGCATAATCCAATGCTAATAAAGTTTTAGCGAAATCATCAATTTCTAAGTTCCATTCGAACGCTTCTAAAATTTGTACTAATCCCATTACTTGACGACGTAATGCATAAGGATCGTTCGAACCAGTTGGTAACATACCTGCTGCTGTAAAGCTTAAGAATGTATCTAGTTTATCTGCAATCGCTAATAATGCACCTGGTACTGATGAAGGTAATTCAGCATCTGCACTAATTGGCATATAATGTTCACGAATCGCTCTAGCTACTTCTGGAGTTTCGCCATAGTTTTTCGCATAGATTTCTCCCATAATTCCTTGTAATTCTGGAAATTCACCAACCATATTCGTTACTAAGTCAAATTTATAAATCGCTGCTGCACGTTTTGCGGTTTCAACATCTTTTGCATCAATATTTAATTCACTTGCAATACGTTCCACTAATAATTGAACACGATTCATTTTTTCAGTCATAGAACCAATTTTAGCATGGAAGTTTAATGTTTCTAATTTCTTCAAGAATGCACTCATTGGAACTTTTTTATCTTCTTCATAGAAGAATAAAGCATCTTCTAAACGAGCTGTTAATACTTTTTGATTTCCTTTTGCAACATTTTCAATCATGTAGTCATTTCCGTTACGAGCAGAAATGAAGTAAGGTTGTAATTCACCTTTAGCATTATACACAACAAAGTAACGTTGGTGTTCTTTCATAGAAGTGACTAATACTGGTTCTGGAACGACTAAATATTTTTTATCAAAAGTTCCAGCAAATACTGTTGGATATTCTAAAATTGAACTTACTTCTTCTAATAATTCTTCATCAATTGGAACTGTCCAAGCATTTTTAGCAGCTAATTCTTCAATTTGTTTACGAACTAATGCTTTTCTTTCATCTTGATTTACAATCACAAATTGTTCCGCTAAAGCTTGTTCATATTGTTCTGGGTTTGCAATCTCAGTATCTTTTCCTAAGAAACGATGTCCTCTTGAAACTCGACCAGCTTTTACATCTAATACTTGAATTTCTTCAATGACTTCTTCTCCATATAAAGCAACAATCCAGTGAATTGGACGTAAATATTCAAAAGTATGAGCAGCCCAACGCATTGTAACTGGGAATTTCATATCTGTAATAACAGAAGATAAATTCTTAACAACTTCTTTTGTTGATTTCCCTTTTAATAATTGTTTAACGTGGATATATTCTACATCCTTAATTGTTTCTACATAAATATCGTCTGTTGTTAATCCTTTTCCACGAACAAATCCTTCAGCAGCTTTTGTCCATGCCCCATCTTTTTGAGCAATCGCTAATGATGGACCTTTGAAAATTTCAACACGATCTTCTTGTTCTTCTTCTAATCCATTTACTCGAACGGCTAATCGTCTTGGTGTTGCAAAAGCTTCTACAGATTCAAATGCTAAGTTTTCTTGTTTGAAAAAGTCTTCTACACGAGTTGCTAATTGTTCTGAACTTGTACGAACATATTGCGCTGGTAATTCTTCTAAACCAATTTCTAATAATAATGATTTTGTCATAATTGTCCTCCTAATGTTACTAATCTATCTTATCAGTCTTTTAATAATGGGAATCCTAAAGATTCTCTTTCAGCTACGAATGTTTTAGCAATGGTACGGGCCATTTTACGAATACGACCTAAAAATCCTGCACGGTCTGTCGCAGAAATAATGCCACGTGCATCCATTAAGTTAAAGGCATGAGAGCATTTCAATACACAGTCATAAGCTGGGTGAACAAGACCTTTTTCCATTAAGATTGTTGCTTCTTTTTCATATTCAGTAAATAATTGCATTAATAATTCAGGATTACTTTCTTCAAATGCATATTTAGAATGTTCAAATTCTGGTTGTTTGAAAATATCTCCATATTTTACATCGCCAGTCCAAACTAAATCATAAACACTTTCTACTTCTTGAATATAAGATGCTAAACGTTCTAATCCATAAGTAATTTCACTTGTTACTGGGTGACATTCTAATCCCCCTACTTGTTGGAAGTATGTAAATTGAGTCACTTCCATTCCATCTAACCATACTTCCCAACCAAGACCGGCACAGCCTAATGATGGATTTTCCCAGTTATCTTCTACGAAACGAATATCATGTTCTAATGGGTCAATTCCAAGAGCTTCTAGGCTTCCTAAATATAACTCTTGAATATTTTCAGGAGATGGTTTCATAACAACTTGGAATTGGTGATGTTGGAATAAACGGTTTGGATTTTCGCCATAACGACCATCAGCTGGACGACGAGATGGTTCTACATAAGCAGCGTTCCATGGTTCTGGTCCAATGGCACGTAAAAAAGTATATGGACTCATTGTTCCAGCACCTTTTTCAGTATCATAAGCTTGTAATAATAAACAGCCTTGATTTGACCAATAATTTTGTAATGTTAAAATAATTTCTTGTACTGTTAATTTTTTTGACATAGTATTCCTACTTTCTATAATTTTTATGACAGGATAAAATTCATCTAGAATCTCTTATTGTAAAACGAAGTCTTTCCTCCTTTTCCC
>CAMYBO010000012.1 GCA_947254045.1 uncultured Granulicatella sp.
ACTTACTCATTTTGACTTACCTCCACTCACATTAGGCGTCTAGTTTTCCTTATCTTATCCATATTCTAAAATATTATTTCAGAAAAAATTGATGTATAATTAAATTTTGTAAGGGGTTTATAAAAGATGTATATCCTAACAAAATTCGGAGTTTGATATTTTACAGAAGCCTTATTTTTGGTTGAATTTTGAAGTAGATTTTCATTTTTGTAAAGCTCTTTGAATATGGCGTTCTTGAATGCTAAGCTCAATACATTGCTTTTATGAAGAGATAATGCTATTATAATCCCTGTAATTAAATAATTAAGATCTTGGGAGTCTCGTTAGGGGGGCTGAGAGTGTTATAAACAGACCAATATTATCTGATCAACATTATAGTTGCGTAGAGAGTATCTTACAATGTCGAGCGTACTGCTATATCTATTATTGTAGTATGCCTATATACACTTATATATGTTTACCCCTTTCAGGATTTTTAGGTCTGGGAGGGGTTTTTTATGTCTCAATATGTGTCGTACGGTAATTGTCGTGTTGGAATTCCAGGTTCGCATCTGGCAATTACTGGTACTCGTTTTAATTTAGCACCAATGTCAGATAATTTTATTGATATTATTCTTGGTGCAATTAGAAAAGTTGATTTGTCTAATGTCTGGGCAAAGACAGATCATACGTCTACGATCTATCGTGGAGGAAGTGTAGAGGTCTTTGATGCTTTGAAAGCTTGTTTTGTATATAGTTTTCATCCAGGAGTTCATTGCTCTTTAGAAGCTACTATTTCTAAAGGGTGTCCGGGGGATGTTGATGAGGATACGCCTTTACAATTTGAGGGAAGTCGTATAAATGAAAAACAGAGTCAGGGTATTCATTTTCCAGTTATTGGGAAGTTCGCAGTGTACCCATTGGGATCGGATAACTATATGAAATCCATTGAGAAAATTGTCAATCTTGGAATTGATAAGGGAACGATTACTGGAACAGGACATTACGTCACTTTTCTAGGCGGAGACGTTCATGAGGTTTTTGGATATTTAGAAGAAGTTTTTAATATTTTAAATGAAGAAGTCAGTCATTTTGTGATACAAGTGACGTTATTATGTAATGTACCAGGAGGAGAAATTGATGAATAAAAAGAAATTAGAATTAAAGGATTACTTATTAATTAGCTTTATTTGTGTATTGTTTGGAGTATTTTACTTATTGGCAGTTTACGCAGGAGGAGCTCTTTCAGCAGTTTTAGCACCGATGGGACTTGGGATACTAGGATATGAGCCATTTTATGGAATTTGGTTTATGGCACCTGTATTCACGCTCTATTTAATACGTAAACCAGGAGTTGGTATTATTACAGAAATTATTGCAGCCGTTATTGAAGTATTACTTGGAAACATGTTTGGGATTATCGTTGTGGTTAGTGCATTTATCCAAGGTTTAGGAGTAGAAATTGCCTTCATGACAAAGAAATATAGTGATATTACTTATGGAACAACAATGCTAGGGGCGGTCATTACGACCATTTTCACACTCCTTTGGACAGGATTCCGCAGCAATTATTTGGCATTAGATTGGAAGTTGGTAGTTGCTATTTTTGTGATTCGTCTAGTATCAGCATTATTCTTTACAGGTTTTGTTAGTAAGTTAGTATGCGATCAAATGGTGAAATCAGGAGTTGTCAAAGTACGTGGCTAATTCGGAAGTTGTTTTTTCTTTAAAGGAAGCTACATTAAGTATTCAAGAGAAAGAGTTATTTTCTAATTTGAATCTTCAAGTATGTTCGGGAGAAATCGTATTGGTTTGTGGAAGAAGTGGTGTTGGAAAAAGCAGCTTAATGAATGTTATTAATGGAGTCTATCCAAATGGAGATACAGAAGTTCGATGTGAAGGATTAGAAATTTTAGGTCATTCTCTTTTATCGTTCAATCACTTGGAGAGAACGAAATATGTACGCTCTATCTTTCAAAATGCAAGACTCTCGTTTGCAATGTTAACACCTTATGAAGAAATGATTTTTGTATTAGAAAATTTTCGATTTCCGATTGAAAAGATGAAACAAAAAGTAAAAGAACAAGCTGAAAAATTTCAGATTAAAGCTTTATTACATCGAGAATTCTCAAGTCTCTCGGGTGGTGAATTACAGAAGGTGGCTTTTGCGTGTGCAAATCTTGTTGATGCACCTCTCTATATCATGGATGAACCTTTTGCAAATATTGATGAAGAGAGTATTCCTTACTTTATGGAACAAATTAAATTGTTGGGTGAGGAAGGAAAAGCTATTTGTATTATTGATCACCGATTAGAGTATTGGGACTGGATTGATCGCTGGTATCTTTTGGATGATTATGGAGACTTAAAAGAAATAAAACTCCCTCTAGCTATAGAAGATAAACACCTTTTAGAAAATAACGGATTACTTTGTACATTGCCATTAAAAGAGAAGAGTAATCCAGTAAAAAACAAAGTCCTTTTGAAGGTAGAAAATGTATCTATTTGTGTATCAAACAATCAAGTACTTCTTGAAAATCTTAATCTTGAGCTTCACGAAGGTGAGATGATAGCATTAGTTGGATCTAGTGGGAGTGGAAAAACAAGTTTTTTTAAGACACTTTTAAAAGAATATCCTTATACTGGTAAAATAGAAATCTGTGGTCACTCTTTATCAAAGATGAAGACAAAATCTCTGTTTTCTTCACTGGGAATCGTCTTTCAGGATCCATCTCTTCAGTTTGTCAGTGCAAAAGTCCTAGAGGAGCTTAAGGTTACGTTTTATACAGAAAGAGAAAGTGTTCTTGAAAATTTATTGAGAGAGTATTACTTGGAGAAAACAAAAGATTTATCACCGTGGCTGATTAGTCAGGGACAACAAAGAAGACTTGCATTTCTTACGATGACAGGGCCTAATAAGATTATTCTTTTGGTAGATGAGCCTACTTATGGGCAAGATATGAAGAATGCCATTTTGATAATGAATGCATTAGAGCAATTGTGTAAAGAGGGAATGTCTTGTATTTTTACATGTCATGATCAACGACTTGTTCGTCAATATGCCCATAAAGTAATGAAGATTCATTCCAAGACAATGGAGGAAATTACGAATGAAACTAAGAATTAATCCAAGTGTACAATTAGTAATTTCATTTATTCTGTCAATTGTCATTTTATTTACTAAATCATGGGAATTAAATATTGCGATGATGCTTTCAGCAATTGTTATTATCCTCTTATTTCGTAGACAGACTTGGTCAAGAATTGTGAAATTAGGATCTGGATTGTCGGTTATTACGATTATTTATTTTCTATCTGTATATTTACATCCAAATGAAAATATACTGGTGCATTCAGTAGAAAATGGAGTATTTTTAACCTCCTTAGAACTCAGTAGCCGAATTTTAGCTCTTGGATTTGTCGGGATTAGTCTTACTACATCCATTGATAAAAATGAGTTTATCGCAAGTCTTATAAAACAATTAAGAGTACCAGTTGAGATAGCTTTCAGTATTTTGGTTTCAATTAACTTTTTAACACTTATTCAAACAGAATATGAACAATCTAAATTAGCTTTACGAATTAGAGGAGTTTCAGGAAAAACTGTGTACTCTAAGGCTTTAACAACAATGATGATTCGCTTGATACGCCAATCAGAATATACTGCAATGGCAATGGAACTTAGAGGTTTTTCTAAAGAAAGAATCCAAAGACTAAACCCAAGTATTACGAGTATAGATTTAATGTATAGTGGTTGTATGATGTCTTTTGTAGTGATTGTCATTTGGTTTTTCGTGTGAAAATAGATTATTCGATAAATTCTATTGGTGAATCAAATTTAATACCAAATTAAGTCTTTAAATTTCAAATGAATAAGGTGGGGGAAATTAACTATTGATCCTGTTTAATAATTCACCACAAATATAACTAAGAACGAAATCTATTTTTAACTTTATAATGAGCGGGGTAAAGAAATATCCTTTGATAATCTTGATTCTTAAAATCTCGATATCCATATGCTTCATGTTTAATTACTATCACTCTTTTGACAGTTTTATCAGAGATTGAAAGAAGTTTAGTGCTTGTTTTTATAGAGAAATTTTCTTTTAAGTAAAGCATAATTTGGCACGTTAAATCATAAGAAATATTACTATTTTTAGGAACAAGAGGGCAATCTGTAACTCAAGTTTTATGACAATCTTTACAGATAAATGGTTGTATTTTTAAGTCTAAAAGAGTTTTATTTCCCTATACAATAGTTCATGAGAGAAATCCCCTTTGATTGGTTTCAGACGACTTAATCATAACTTGGATTTCTCTTTTTTGCATATAAAAAATCCTGTCGGCAATTTCTCACCAACAGGATTTGTCGAACACTCTATATTCAATAAAAATCAACAAAGCTTAGTCTTCTAAGTTTACATTGTGGTAAACTTTTTGAACGTCTTCATTATCTTCTAAAGCGTTAATCATACGTTCAAATAAACGTAAATCATCGCCTGTTAATGTTACTTCTGATTGAGGAATCATTTCGATTTCAGATACTGTGAATTCAGAAATTCCTAATCCTTCTAATGCTGTACGAACTGTGTTGAAGTCGTTTGGTTCAGCATAAACGATTGCTTGGTCGTCTTCTTGTACAACGTCACGAACGTCTACTTCTGCTTCCATTAATTGTTCTAATAATTCGTCTGCATCTTTGTTTGCGATACCGAAGATTGCTGTATGGTCGAATAAATAAGTTACAGAACCTGGTGCACCCATGTTTCCGCCGTTTTTGCTATAAGCAGCACGAACGTCTGCAGCAGTACGGTTTACGTTATTTGTTAGTGCGTCTACAATAATCATAGAACCGTTTGGACCGAATCCTTCATAACGTAATTCTTGGTAATCGCCATCGCCGCCACCTTTAGCTTTTTCAATTGCACGTTCGATAATATGACGAGGTACATTATAAGTTTTAGCACGGTCGATTACGAATTTTAATTTTTGGTTAGAATGTGGATCTGGTTCACCTTGTTTTGCTGCTACATAGATCTCAATTCCGAATTTTGCATAAATTTTACTGTTGTTAGCATCGAGTTTAGTTTTCTTTTCTACGATGTTAGCCCATTTACGTCCCATTTTCTCACTCACTTTCTAAAAATATCTATAAGACATTCTTCATTATACAGATGGAAGCTAGGTTTGTTAAGTATTTTCTATTCAGAAATGCATTTTACAAGAAAATTTTTCTAAAAATGGTCCACTATAGGGGAGGTGAGTTTATGAAAAATATTAAAGTAATCTATTTAGGAAGCGAAACTTGTGGTGTTTGTCATGCATTGCAGTCACGAGTAGAAGAAGTCACAGAGCAAGAAGGAGTAGCGTTAGAAATCATTAATGTTACGCAGCATCCTGAAGTGGCAAGTCAGTATCAAGTGTTAACAGTTCCCGTTGCGATTGTGTTTGTAGGAGAAAAAGAATTTGCTCGTCAAGCGAGATTTATTGATATAGAATTGTTTGAAAAACAACTACACCAAGCGAAAGAATTTGCTCAAATGGAAGACTATTCAGCGTAATTTCAGAAATGGTTTTCATGCTTTAAATTTAAGCATTTATTAAGAATTATTCAGTTGTATTTAAAAAGGAAAGTGCTATAATGATGGCAACGAATGGGGGTGGTCTTTTGTATGTAGACTTATTATTACTGTTTGTAGCTGTCGTAGGTGTTTTCATATCTTTGTTCTCCAAATGGAACCTACTCGGTAGTGTTATAACAGTAATAAGTTTTGCAACCTACATTTTCCTTCATCCATACTGGAATTTCTTCGTTATCATCCTATTTGTATTTGGTTTCCTATTTTTAGGATTTGAAGTATTAATTCCAGGAATTGGTGCTTTAGGAGTGTTAGGAACAGTATTAGTCATAGGAGGGATGTACTGGGCAAACCAGGCTGTCATGGATTTGGTCGTTTTAATTTTAATGTCACTATTGTTGGCAATCGTCTTGTTAGTTTTATTGGTAAAAAGAGGAAATCATTTTTCTCATAAGAAAGGATTAGTGTTACTTTCTTCTTTAAAAAGATCAAAAGGCTATTCAACCTCAAAAGTATATGACGATTTAGTCAATCAAACAGGAAAAACATTGACGGTATTACGTCCAAGCGGAAAGGCTGAATTAAATGGCGAAATCGTTGATGTTGTGAGTACGGGATTTGTCATTCCAGAAAATACAAGGATACAAGTTGTAAAAGTGGAAGGCAGTAAAATTGTCGTACAAGCTTTGGAGAACAAATAATCAGTAGGAGGGAGTAATATGTTAGAAAAAGGGTTATTGAATAATCCAGCAGGAGTCATTGGACTTATTGTGATACTATTTCTAATTTTAACAGTAGTGATGTTATTTTTTAGATTTGTACCAATTGGATTATGGATTACAGCGTATTTTTCTGATGTAAAAATTGGAGTAGGCACATTAGTAGGGATGAGATTACGTCGAGTAGCTCCTCAATATATTGTGCGTCCAATGATTAAAGCAACAAAAGCAGGGCTAAAAATCGATATTAATGAATTAGAAGCCCATTATTTAGCAGGTGGGAATGTCAATGTAGTGATTGACGCATTAATTGCAGCTCAACGTGCGAATATTGACTTAGAATTTGAACAAGCAGCTGCTATTGATTTAGCAGGTAGAAATGTATTTGAAGCCGTTCAAGTGTCTGTTAATCCAAAAGTCATTGAAACTCCGGTTATTGCAGGAGTTGCGATGGACGGGATTGAAGTTCAAGCAAAAGCAAAAGTAACCGTACGTGCCAATATTGAACGATTAGTTGGGGGGGCTGGTGAAGAAACCATTATTGCCCGTGTTGGTGAAGGGATTGTTACCACAGTTGGTTCAGCAACTCACCATAAATTAGTTTTAGAAAATCCGGATTCTATTTCCCAAACGATTTTGAGAAAAGGATTGGATGCAGGTACAGCGTATGAAATTCTATCCATTGATATCGCAGATGTTGATGTCGGTAGAAATATTGGAGCAAAATTACAAGCAGAACAAGCAGAAGCAGATAAGAAAATTGCACAAGCTAAAGCTGAAGAACGTCGTTCTCTTGCCGTAGCGCAAGAACAAGAAATGTTAGCAGAAGTACAACGGATGCGTGCAAAAGTTGTAGAAGCTGAATCGCAAATTCCATTAGCAATGGCAGAAGCTCTTCGTAATGGAAAACTTGGAGTCATGGACTACTATCAATTGAAAAATATTCAATCAGATACAGATATGAGAGAAGCGATTAGCAAATCTTCTGTTGAGAGTGAATCATGAATATAATACTCTTTCTCTTGTATATATTGATCCTTGTGATTATGTCTGCTGCTAGTTTTATGAATTTAAAAATAAAAAGTAAAGAGCATGGATTTGACCAACTGCACGATTGGTTCAATCATTCTTTTTCGGATAAACCAGCGCGTTCTAAACCTCATCGCCCCAAAAATCAAAAAGTGGTAGATGTAGTTATAGAAGAGATGCCAGAAACAAAAGCGACATTATCCCATACAGAGAAAATGAGACAACAATTTTTAAAGATAGTACAAGTGTTTCAACAATTTTCACCAGAGGACTATTCTTTATCCGTATTTGATAAGGAACTCATTCAAAGAGTGTCGATTATTTCTCCAGAAGAAATTGATACGATGAGAAGAAGTGCCATTTTAATTCATACTGAAAAATTAAAACGATTATACTTAAATAATCCGAATTTACCAGAAGAATTGTTAGAATCTCTTCGAGCTTTTGTAGAAGAAATGGAAGCCATCCAATTACAGGAAGAAGAAGTTCAACATATGGGGTCAAAAGGCAATTTAGTCGTTGAAACCGTCAAAGGTGCAACAAATTATACAAAGAAAAATCGAGTGTTAAAACATCACTTACAATGGAAAAAAGCAATTGTCACAAGTGAAGTGTTGTCAAAACCAAAAAGTTTACGATAGAAAGTATCGAAAGAAGGTTAGGTAGAAATACTTAGCCTTTTTATTTTGTGTTAAAATATGCCTAGTAGAGAGGTGAATATCATGTTAGAACAAGAAATGATTGCTCAGTTAAAAATAAAACAAGGGAATAAATTAGCATTAACACAAGAAGAATGAGAATGGTTATGGGAGAATATAGGAAATCCGAATCCAGACATTCGAGATAACTTAGTTTTTAATTTATTTGGGCAATTTATTTTTGAGCAATGAATAACAAAAGAACAATTACGTTGGCTAATTGAAAAAATAAATGTCACAAATCATTTGGAGTTTAGAATAGAAGAGACCGGTAGTGTAACGGCCTATCGTTCATTCTCAGCACTTGTCATGGGAATGATTTTACAAGTAGACGGGGATCAAACAAGTGGATATGACTCTTGTTTAAAAACTGCAGAGAGAACGAGTTGGATCCAACATGGAATTCGTTATTTAAAAAGAGAAAAAGACAGAACGGGCTACGATGAGAAGCTAGGATGGGTACATGCATTTGCTCATGGTGCCGATTTATTAGGAACCATTATTTCTCATCCGAATTGTACTCAAGAATATGTAGTAGAAGCATTAGAAGTCATTAGTGATATTTTTCAAAAGAGTAAACAACCATTTATAGATGAAGAAGAAAGAAGATTAGGATTAGCAATCTTTTTTGGGATAGAGTCTGGAAATCTTTCTCAAAAACAGTTGTGTGAGTGGATGAAAAAGCAAAGATTTGAAGAATTAGATGGAAGCCGTGAAAATTATTATCGTTTAGCAATGTATAAAAGTTTTTTAGCGACAATCTATTTTAGAATGGAGTCTTTAGACCTTTGGAAAAGTTCTTTGAAAGAGGAAATGATGATTATTTTCCAAGAATATTAAAAAAACCACCGACACAGTGGTCGGTGGAAAAAAGGATTTTGAAATATTTAACTTGGGAGGATAATATTTCTTATTTGGGAATGACTAAAGTATAGAGTGAAATTTTGAAAATTATATGAAGACTCCAATAAGAAAGTGAGAAGAATCTTTGGAGAATGAAATAAAACAGATAAAAACTTTTATCACTGTAGCGGGGCTCATAGCAACCTTGCTACGGCTAGGAATGTTTTTTCTGTTTTATTGTAGTTATTTTACGAAATTATTTATTTGTACAAGCGACAAAGCTTTCTCTTAATGTATCTTCTGGTAAGTTTTTACCGATAAAGACTAGAGTAGACTTACGCTCTGTATCGTTCCAATCACGTCCACGAGAAATATCAAAGCTCATTTGAACCCCTTGGAAAATGATTTGATACTCCAAACCTTCTACACTTAAAATTCCTTTATAACGATATAATTCAGGCCCATAAATATAAACTAATTCATTCAACCATTCGTTAATATTCGCTAAAACAAGAGGTTTCTCTGTTTCAATGACAAATGAATTAATTCCACTGTGGTGGTGATGTTTGTGATGATGATGTCCATGATGGTGATCATGGTCGTGTTCGTGGTGGTGCTCTTCATCATGATGGTGGTGATCGTGTTCACCGTGCGCATGGGCATGTCCACATTCTTCGCAATATTCTTCTTCAGAATTTTCTTGCATTTCTAAAATTTTCTTTTCAGAAGCATAGAATAATTCAAGACCAAACATATCTTTCATTTCTACTGGACGAGCATCTAAGTCTTGAATTTCTGCAAAAGGATTGATAGAACGAACTTCGTTAATCACTTTTGTATAAATAGTTTCATCTACTAAACTATGTTTTGACATAAAGATTTTGTCTGCAAAACCGACTTGTTTAGCTGGTTCAGTTTGATGAGTGGTTTGATATAAGAAATTTTTTGAATCGACAACTGTTAAAACAGCATCTAAGATAAAGTGTTCATTTAAAAATGGTACATTGATAAATGTTTGAGCAATTGGTGCAGGATCTGCTAAACCAGTTGTTTCAAATAATACACGGTCCACTTTAATACCGTTTTGTTCTTTGACCATTAAAATAGATTTTAACATGTCTGCAATATCTGTACGAAGAGTACAGCATAAGCAGCCGTTATCCATTTGATAAATTTCTTCTTCTACATCTAAGACGAATTGGTGGTCGACACCAATTTCTCCAAATTCATTAATAACTACGGCAATATGTTCACCGTGTTTTTCTTTTAATACTTTGTTAATGAGCGTTGTTTTACCTGCTCCTAAAAATCCGCTGACAATGGTTACTGGAATTTTACTACTCATCATGATTTCCTCCATTCATGTAATTAAATCGGGATAATTACGATTCTATTCTATTGTATCATTGCAGGAAAAAATGTCAAAATAAAAAACTGTTATTTTGATGGAAAAAGAAAATCAAACAGAAAATCCATTTTATGGTATACTGACAATTGAGAATAAATGGAGCAGGAGTGTGCATGATGCAAAAGAAAATCGACTGGAGTCGAGACTTTATACAAAAATATCAACAGTTATTTGCATGTCCCTATTGTCATGCAGCTATTGAAACAATAGACGGGTATAGTATGGTTTGTACGAATCGTCATCGTTTTGATATTAATAAAAAAGGAACGCTCCATTTGATGAAACAAAAAGCGAATGAGGATTATGATGCAGAGTTATTTATGCATCGTTATGGATTAGCGCAGAGTGGTTTCTTCAATCCGCTATTAGACGAAGTTTTGTCACTGATTCCAAAACAGGAGAATAAACTGATTGTTGATATTGGTTGTGGAGAAGGAAGCCCACTTGCTTATTTATCGTCATTTTTAGAAGATATTCCTTTAGTAGGGATGGATATTGCTAAGGAAGGAATTCTAGCTGCTAGTAATCATCACTCTCAAAAAGCTTTGTGGATTGTGGCAGATTTAGCGCAGCTGCCTTTTGAGGATAAATCCTGTGGTACACTCATTAATATGTTAACTCCATCGAATTATAAGGAGTTCAACCGTGTACTAGCACCAGGAGGAACATTCATTAAAATTATTCCTGGAAGTAACTATTTAATTGAATTAAGACAACAATTATATAAAAGTAACGAAGAAAAACAACACTATTCGAATGAGGATATTGTCGAACGATTTAAACAAGAATATCCATCTATAAAAATGAAAGAAGTTTCGTATCAAGTAAAACTGACAACAGAAATGTATGAACACTTATTACAAATGACTCCTTTATATTGGGGAGCGAGTATTGAAGATCAAGAATATAGTAAAAATCATCCATTAGAAACCATTACGGTTCATTTATGGATATTAGTTAGAGAAAAGAATTAACGGAGGAACGAACATGGGATTAAAAGATTTATTCAAAAAACAAGAAACAGAAGAAACAGTTCAAGAAAAACCAGCATTCAAACTAGGAGTAGAAGATGTTTATAAAATTAGTGACGACTCACTAGATCTTGTAGTAACAGGAAATCTTGAAGGAACCTTAAAAGTAGGGGACTTTGTTTGGTTGACAAATCTTGGAGATGACAATGGAACTGTCACAGCTTCTGCAATTTACGCAATGGAAAATGCTCAGCGTGAAAAAGTATTTGAAGTTACAAATGAACCAGTGGCCCTTTGGTTAGAAGATGCGATGCCTTTAGGAATTAAAAAAGGAACCGTATTACATGAAGAAGGTGCAAATAAGGAAGAAATTTACAAAGCATTTGTCAATACACTAGGAAATGTCTTCGTGGGACGTCAAGAAGGTGTTTTAACACAAAGAGATATTGATACATTAAGCTTAGCGGATTTATCAGAAATTGCACGTGTATTTTTACTATACTGTCATATGAATGCTTCCCAAGAAACACCAGAAGAGCATACTGAAAATGTTGGCAAGATTGAACAATTAATGATTGCTGTACGAGATAAATTATTACAAGCAGATGAGTTAGTAACGGTTTATTCTAAAAAAACGAAAGAACCTTATTTATTCTCTCAAACACAACAAAGAGAAGAAGGAGGGTTCATTTGTAGTTCTCCCATGATTTTCATTGCTCCGGTAGCGTATGAAGAAAGATTGGCTTCTCGATTTGCAGATACAGAAATTTTTGAATTACGTCGCATTCAAAAAGGAGAAGACGGAAAAGGAATTGAGAATTTCTTCTTAGAAACTTTCTACCAAAATGGAGCGACAGGGGTTCATTTAGTAACAGAACAAACGTCTCTTGCAGCAGAAGGAATTATTGCAGCACCTGATTATACAGGAGTAGCAGAAGAAGAGATTCCAGTGACCAATCCTGATGTGATGAGATGGATCTTGTTATTAGGTCAATTAGGATTTCCACAAACAGAAGAGCAAAAAATTATGCACGGCTTATACTATCGTTTCTTATGCTTGGAATTACCAAAAGCAAAATTCTTAACACCAATTAAATTAGAAAATGCCAATCCAAATGCTCAAATTGATTTACAAACTGGAGAAAAATTAAATGTTGCGATTTTACCAGGGAAAGATGAAAAAGAAGCAATGGTCTTCTATACAGATTGGAAGAGATTGAGAGAAATTTATGATGAAAGCTGGAGTGGTATGATTCAAACTTTATCTCAAGTAACAAAAGCTTTCGATGTAGTCATTAACCCATCAGAAAATCCTGCTCTTGGTTGTTATGTTAATGATGAAATGTTTGAAGAAATGAAAAAAATAGATTAATGAATCGAAGAGGAGTGTTCGAGTACGAATACTCTTCTTTTTTTATAAAATTTCTGATTAAAAAAAGTAAATCGACCATTGAAAGCTGGATTTACACTAGAGTTTAATGACCGTGAAGACGGAAATAAAGGATTACAAAGCATGTATGGTTTACAATCGGATGTAGCTACCATGGAACCTGCATTACGTTACCAAGCGATTCAATCAGGTGATATTCAAGTAACAGATGTTTATTCAACAGATGCAGAAATTTCACGTTACCAATTGAAAGTATTAGAGGATGATAAACAATTATTCCCACCTTATCAAGGGGCTCCTTTAATGAAACAAGAATTGTTGAAAAAACATCCTGAATTAGAAGGAATTTTGAATCAATTAGCTGGTAAAATTTCTGAAGAAGAAATGAGCCAAATGAACTTTGAAGTAGGGGCAAATGGAAGACCTGCTGAAGACGTTGCTAGAGAGTATTTAGTGAAGATTAATCTTTTAAAACCGCATGAATCGTGAGCGTACGATTCATGCGGTTTTTTATTTTTTAGAGAAAACTTCGCTAACGGCATTTGTTAGTGGGAATAAAAAGTCTGTTATTTCTTGAGGACTTTCTTTTTTACCGTGAGCAATCCATGTTTGACAAACACCAAATAATGCATTGGCTAAATAAACGCCACAATATTCTAAATCTGTTTCATTTAATGGGCGATTCGCAGAGCGTGTTAATATATCCGTTTTTAGTAAAATAAGCAGTTTATTGCGAAGAAAATTTTGAATTTCTTTTGTTCCATTTGTAGATAATAATGCGGCTAAAAGAGGCTCAGACTGTAAATATTCAAAAATTTCTAAAAGAACTTGCTGTTTGTTATCAACATATTTCCCGAATATATATTCTAGCTTATGAAATAGTCTACTTTGATAGTGATCAATCATGTCGTACTTATCTTTGTAATGCGTATAAAAACTAGAACGGCTGATTCCGGCTTCTTCGGCTAATTTTACCGTACTAATTTGATCGAAAGGCTGTTCTGCTAGTAATTGTACCATGGCATTTTCAATGGATTGTTTTGTTTTTTGTCGTTTATTACTCTCTGTCATAATATCTCCTTTATAAACAGTTTTTACAAACTGTGTCTAAAAATGAATTTTATTGCTTGACATCTGTTTTTACTGATGTATAATTGATTTTATCAAAAATTAGACAGTGTGTACAGAAAAGAGGAGTTATATGTTTAGAGAATGGAAAGCTATTTTGAAAAAACCAACTTTTATTATTGTGATGGTAGGAATTGCACTGATTCCAGCTTTATATAACATTATATTTTTATCTTCTATGTGGGATCCATATGGAAAGTTATCTGAATTACCAGTAGCAGTTGTCAATAAAGACCAGGCTGCTTCGTATAATGGAGAGCCGATGAATATTGGTGAAGATATGGTTTCGAATTTGAAAGATAATGATGCGTTGAATTTTCATTTTGTAACAGAAAAAGAAGGGATAGAAGGACTAGAAGATGGGACTTATTATATGGTCGTGACATTACCTAGAGATTTATCCCAAAGAGCTGCATCGATTTTAACGAATCATCCAGAACAAATGAACATTGATTATCAAACTTCTAGTGGCCATAGTTTTATCGCTAGTAAAATGAGTGATTCAGCAATGGTTCAATTAAAGCAAACTGTTGCGAAAAACGTGACAGAAACTTATACAAAAGCTTTATTTGAAAAAATGGGCACTTTAAAAGATGGAATGGAACAAGCTTCGCAAGGAAGTCAAACTCTTGCTTCAGGTTCTAATCAATTAAAAGAGGGGAGCCAACAATTAGCGACTAATTTACAAACTTTAGCTCAATCAAGTGTTACTTTTTCAAATGGAGCAGAGCAATTTACGAGTGGATTAACGACTTATACAGATGCTGTGAAAAAAATTGATGCCGGAGTAGAAACGTTCCATAATGGATTGTTAACTTATACAGGAGCTGTTTCTCAATTAGATAATGGCTTAAATCAATTATCTTCTAAAACTCCAGAATTAGCATCTGGAATCCAACAATTAAACGACGGGGTTCAAGCGTATGCTGGAGGAGTTGTAAAACTAGACTCTGGGTTGAATCAATTATCGAGTCAATTAGAGGCGTCTGCAGACAAAAGCAGTCAAGTTTCTCAATTAGCAGCGGGGTTAGATCAATTAAATCAAGCCATTCAATCAGCGAATGCAACTGAAAGTACAGCATTAATGGATGAAGTAACGAATGCTTTATCTACAATTGCTGCTTCAGCACAAAGTGTAATGGTGAATAGTCAAGCTTCTCAACAAGCTGCATTAACAGCCATTCAATCAACCAATGCTTATAGCACTTTAAGTGCGGAACAACAAGCAGAATTAACAAAAGCTGTATCGAATCAAACGAATACGAGTGCGCAATCTGCAAAAGAAATTTTATCGACAATTCAAGCATTAAAAGGGAATTTGGAACATGCAAAATCTCAAGCAGAAAGTGTCGCAAAATTACAATCTGCAGCAGGACAAGTGTTGCCATTAGCGTCTTCTTCATTAACACAATTATCAGGAGGACTTGGAACACTACAATCTGCAGTCAGTCAGTTAGCGTCAGGTTCTTCTCAATTAGTGCAAAAATCTTCTACGTTAACTTCTGGAGTTGGACAATTAGCACAAAAAGCTCCTGAACTAGTCGCAGGGATTGAAAAAATTTCTTCTGGAAGTAATCAGTTAAACCAAAAATCTTCAGAATTAGTATCTGGAATCACTACCTTACAATCTGGAACAAGCCAGTTAAATCAAAAATCTGAACAACTTCTTTCAGGCTCTTCTAAATTAACAGATGGATCACAAAAAATTGCAGAAGGTTCAGAAAAACTTGCTGATGGAGGAAATACACTTTCAACTGGATTGGAAACTTTATATGATGGAGTGACTACCTTAAGTACAGGATTAACAGATGCCAATGAACAATTAGCATTAGCTTCGACAGAAGAAACAAATGCGAAAACTTTATCCAATCCATTGGCATTATCAAAAACAGATCATGATGCCGTAGCAGTTAACGGAATTGCGATGGCTCCATATATGATTTCTGTTGCATTATTTGTGGCAGCATTATCAACGAATATGATCTTTGCAAAACTACCATCTGGAAGACATCCAGAAACACGTTGGGCTTGGTTTAAAGCTCGCTTAGAAATTAATGGAATCATTGCCGTATTAGCAGGAGTACTTGTTTATGGTGGAGTACACATGATTGGATTAACAGCAGTCCATGAAATGAAAACTCTAGTTCTTATTCTATTAGCAAGTGTCACATTTATGGCAATGGTAACGGCATTAACAACATGGAATTCTCGTGTGGGAGCATTCTTCTCATTAATACTCTTATTATTACAATTAGCCTCAAGTGCAGGAACTTATCCACTTGCATTGACAAATGAATTCTTCAAGAGTATCAATCCATGGCTTCCAATGAGTTATTCAGTATCAGGATTACGACAAACAATTTCGATGACAGGAACGATTCAGGAACAAGTAATATTTTTAATTGTGACGTTAGTCATCTTTATGGGATTAGGAGTTATTGCGTATCGACCTGGTTTAGGGGAAGAGTAGAATTTAGGATAAATAAGATTGGAAGAAGCTAGTGAAAATTATTGCTAGCTTCTTTTTTTATATCATTAAAATTTGAAAATACTACTTATGAAATGGAAAAAATAATCGTTAACACCTAATTATTTCGTTGTTTACAGGAAAAACACATAAATTATTAAAAAATAAACAAATTCGGTTGACGGCAGTTAAGAAAACGGTTACTATTATGTTGGATAAACAAAAAATTTTTTCGGGTACGGCTGAAAAATTACAGTTAAAGAAGGGGAATAATTATGGGGTATCCTAAATTTATTGAAGGCTTATGTCAAGTGACATATGATATGTGGAATAAAGGCTGGGACGAATATAACGGAGGAAATGTTAGTTATCGTTTAACAGTTGAAGAAGCTGAAAATCTTGAAAACAGCTTAGCTGGTACAGAGTATACGTACTATGCTGATAATAGAAAAGAAGTGGATGTTTTAGATGTTCCGGAACATGTAAGAGGAGAATATATTTTAATTACAGCTTCTGGAAGTCATTTTAGAACATTACATTCACAACCACATGTGGATACTGGTGTTATTAAATTAACGGATAAAGGATATCAAGTAGTTGCAGGTTTTGTTACAGGAAAACGTCCTACAAGTGAAATCTTCATGCATGTATTATCTCATGCAGCTAGATTAAAACAAAACCCAAATCATAGAGTAGTTATTCATAATCATGCAACAAATGTTGTGACATACTGCTTATTAAATGATGTAACAACTGAATCTTTATCATTAGATTTATGGTCAGTGTTAACTGAATCAATCGTAGTTTTCCCTGATGGAATTGCTGTTCTACCTTGGGAAGTACCAGGAACTCAACAAATTGGTTCTGCTACAGCTAAAGAATTAGAAACTCATCGTTTAGTTGTTTGGAGTAAACATGGAGTTCTTTCTACTGGTGTAGATTATCAAGACTGCTTCGGATTAATTGAAACTGCAGATAAAGCAGCCCATATTGCATTAGATGTTCAACGAATCAGTGGTAAGAGCATTTATGAAAGTAATGTTCTATCAAAAGAAGATTTGAAGAAAATTTGTGCCGTTCTAAAAGTACCAGAAAGATATT
>CAMYBO010000013.1 GCA_947254045.1 uncultured Granulicatella sp.
ATTTAAATAGAAAATATGATATAATAAATGATAAGAGATCATAGGAGATTTTAAATTGGCTAGACATTACGAAGAAGACTTCTAAAAGCAAATAGTAGAAATCTTTAACCAAGGAAATTACACATACAGAAAATTAGGAGAAGAATACGACATAGCACCGTCAACAATAAGAGGATGGGTTAATAGGTACAACAACTCTAAATCTTTTGACATTGATGACAATAGAACTGAAGAAGAAAAAGAACTAATAAGATAAAGAAATTTGTGAAAAGGAAGGTAAATATGAAAAAAATGAGAAAGTTTATGGCACTTTTTATAGCTACTATCACGATGGTATCAAATATCACCCCAGCTTTTGCGACTGATGGGGTTGGAGGGTTGCCAAAAGACGATAAATGCCCTATTGTGGCAGGAGCTAATATTCCTGCAAAGCCAGAAAAACATGGAGAAGGAGAAACGGTAGAAAGTCTCGTAAAAAATCCAGAACAACCAAATATCTATACTTTGCGTACAGATTATAAGGTTGAGAGAATGGATGCTGATGGGAAATCCTCTTTTGAAATCAACTACCAACCCTACATAGCTAGTGTTGGTGAATCTGCAACAAAAGAAGAAAAAGATAGGATAAGTAAGGCAATTACCTTACCTAATTTTTCTGGTTATTTCATTCCTAAAGATGATGCAGGAAATAAAATTGAAAATTATAATATTGATTATGATACGATAGTAAAAAAAGCAAAAGATGGCAAAATAAGTGGTGACGAAGAAATTGGACGTAGGTATGAAGGTGGTCAAGAATTTCTTTATCATGGAAAAGAAAACGAAGTAACAGTCAAACACGTTTTTCAAGACATCGTAGACTTAAATAAGTATACAAATTTAGGTGGAGATGACAAAGAAGAAATAACTACACAGCAAAAAGGTAATACTGCTTCTATTTTGGAAATAAAACCACTTGATGAAAAAAATAGAAAAGGCTTTGTTCCAGAACAAGATTTTATCAAGATACAAGTACCAAATGATACTAAAGATTTTGTTGTAGAATACCGCTACAACCGTGCTCATTTCAATGTCAACTTTGATACAGACGGCGGCACACCAATTCCTAACCGTACTCTCTATTATGAACAAGAAATCCCAAAAATTGATAAAAAAAGCATTACAAATAAAGTTGGAAGTATATTTTTGGGCTGGAAATCATCTGTTGAAATAAAGAAAAAAGACGGTGGTACAATTAGACCAAGTGATTTAATTAATGAAGCAGAATTAACTGATGGTTTAATCATGCCGGCAGAAGATGTCACTTTCACAGCACAATGGAAAGATGATACTAAGGCTGGTTATGCTATCCAATTTTGGGCAGAAAAGGCTGACCACGCTGATGGTGCATCACTTTTAGAAAAGTATGACTATATAGGGACTCGTGTTTATAAAGATGTTAAAACAGGAACTGTACCAAATCTAGATAAGGAAACTGTAAGTGGAATAAAATTCCCTGACCTAGACCAAAATCGTCTAAATAAAATATGGAAAGGCGAGAAATTTAATTATAAAAGAGACCTTTATCTGAATAAGTTCTATGTCTACAACAAAGACCTAACAGACAAAGAAAATTCTAATCCTCAAAATCCAAATGTGATAAAGTCAGTGTCTCCAACAGGCCAAACAGTCTACAACATCTACTACGACAGACAAGTCTATGACCTATACTTTACTAAGTCGAATGCCCAACCTGCTGAAAACACTTTTTACCCTGAAATTTGGGGATATGATCAATCAAAAGGTAAAGCGGTAATGAAGGGCGGCCCCGGTAATCCTTACCACTACAAGGCAAGATTTAATGAAATGATGTATAAGTGGCCAAACGATGCTAAACAAACTAAGGGCTTCACACCTGGCTACCAATCTTTTGGCTGGGGACCTAACTATGCTAATCCAAACTGGCCTCTTCACTTAGATACTCCTCCTTATAGATTAAATGCAGATGAGTTCCTGGACATGGATAACTACGATAGATGGGGCGGCTATACTAAAAAGATAGATAAGGGCGATGATACAACCATCGATTTAGATAGATTCGATTTCACAACCCTATCCTTTGGTATAAAACAGGAGAATCATTCGATTCCTCACCACATGGACTTTTGGATGGACGGCTTTAAGGATGGCGAAACCATCATACGCTACGACCTTGTTAGGGCCAAGGCAGATACAGATGCCCTAGACTATGGCCACAGATACCCGAAAGTTACAGGCTTTACTCCTTATGGTTATGAACCTAATAATCCTCAAATAGGATGGCCAGTAATCAGAGAGGGACAGCAGGAAAATGGCCGTGTTAATGAAGATAGAATTGATGAATTAAACGACGAGCGTGAAGCAATCACCCCTAACAATAGTGGAAAATATTATGACATCCATGGAATAAAACTCCCTATTGGCCAACTGGACTTTATACCAGTCTTTTATAGCGATGACGACGGATATGGCGATCCTAAAGAAGGTGGTCAAAAATTTGAAGAAAATGGCTACCTTAAATTTGAATACACTCGTAACAAGTATCCTCTAAGGTTTAACTACGACCCATCAAAGATAAAAGGTGATAATGAGTTTGATAATACTAACTCATTAGATACTTTCTACGAGTTTCCACTAAAGGTCCTAAGTCCTGACTTGGTAGATAAGAATACACCTCAAGAAGAAAGGGAATATTTCAAAGAAGATCCAAAAAACTTTTTAGACAACCCTGAAAACTTACAAAAATTAGGCCTGACAGATTTAGTAGAAGAAGATGAAAATGGGAATTTGAGAGTCAGAAGACCACAAGGTCTTTCAGACCAAATGGTATTTAAGGGCTGGGCCTTTGATCCAGATGGCAAAAAGATGGTTTGGGAAAACCCGGGCGAAAAAATGCCTGACCACCCAGTAAATCTCTATGCTATATGGGGCGAGCTTGACTATAAATGGAAGGTGACCTTTGACCCTGATGGGGGAGAACTAGATTCAATAGATGAAGCAAATATCACCACAGAAAGAAAAAAAATAAAAGAAGGTAACATAGGTGATGAGAAAGAAATCACCTACGCCAAAAAAGTAGATGACGAAGGCGATAAGCAAATCTTTACTGTCGTCCAAAGACAAAAGCTAGTAGAACCTCAAAAACCAAAAAAGAAAGGATATGACTTTCTAGGTTGGGAAGTAATCCATTATAAAAAAGGTGATGATGGCAACTATACTAACGAACAGGATGATTCATATCGAGAAAAATATAATGTTCCAGAATTATATTCCTTTGGTACTGACGTTGTTGGTCCAATCTACCTAAAGGCAATTTGGGTGCCAAATCAAAGAGTCGATGTCAAGGTAGAACACTACTTTTTGGATGGGGAATTTAATTTAGATGGAAATATAAAGACAAATCCAGAAGTGGTAACACTAGAAGGTAAAAGAGCGGAGAAGATGGTTTCTGCAACTGCAACAAAGGAAAACGGGAAGTATCTACTCGCATCTCACGATGAACTCGATAAAAAATTAACAGGTGAATTAAAAAAACAATACGAAGAATATAATAATCGTATGCATGCAAACAACTCATTCTATCAAAACCTCAGGGTTGAACCAGAAAAAATACTAAACCCAGAAACTAATAAGATGGAAAATAATCCTAAAGCCGCAAACAATGTCTTCAAATTCTTCTATACACCTATTAGGAAGCGTGAGTATAAGGTTAATTATGTTGACGTAAGCTATAAAGGCTCGGCAGATGAAAAAAAAGGTGCGATAATTCCACAAGAAAAAGTTGATAATGGCAACCGTCACTATGATGCCAGAAATTACAAAAAAATTCCGGGCTGGGTTCTAGCTGAGGGAGAAAAGCCACAACAACAACTTTTCTTTGATGTTGATGAGAATACAAATGAGTTTAAGGGCATCAATGGCACAGGGTCTGATGAAATTACTTTCTATTATAAAGACGTAAGGATAATAGAAGTGCCAGAAAAAGAGACTCCACCAGAAGGATATGTCAGAGTGACCTTCAAGGCTGGCGACAACGGCAAACTCGAAGAAGGTGGTAAAGCCAAAACTGTTTACTATGACGTTGTAAAGGGCTTAAAATTTTCTAATATCCCAGTTCCTGATATTAATAATTCAGACAAAACAGGTGTAGAAATTGTACCTAATAAGGACTATCAATTTGTAGGTTGGGAACGCCAAGAAGATCAAACAAAAGGTCTTTTAGGTAAAGATAAAGGTGTATGTGAGAATTACACTTATGTTGCGAAATTTGAAAAACCACAGGGCAAACTAACCATCAAAAAAGTCCTAGAAAACGAACCTGAAAAAAAACAGTCAATGATGACCAGGACGGCAGTTCCAGATCCATTGAAGTTTAAATTCAAAGTTACAGGCCCAAAGATAAATGGATCTAAAAATAATGAGCCAACAGAATATACAGAAGAATTTGAATTGGTTGCCGGAGAAACAAAAGTATTAGAAAATCTATTTGACGGAGACTATAAGGTTGAAGAAATAGAAAACCATGGCTATACTCCATATTACATTGAAGGTGACTATGATAAGACTAGTTCAAAATTATCAGCAGATCCAATAAAAGTAAAATTAGAAAAAACTGATAATGAAAAAGACTATGAAAAGACCCTAACCGTGGTAAACAAAAACGTCAAACCAGGAGAAGCTGAAACTCCGAATAAAAATATTATAGACATTACAGTTAAGAAAGTTTGGGACGGCGGCAAGAAGCCGGATACTACTATTGAACTTTGGAGAAAAGGCTACAAGGCAGAATACAAAGAAGACTTGACAGATGAAGAAAAATCAAAAGCTCTAATTGATGAAAAAGTTGGAGAATTTACTACAACTCCTGAGGGAGATAATGAGCAGTCTAAAACCTTCAAAGACCTTCCAAAACACGACCCAAGTGGTAGGGAATTTGAATATTATGTAAAAGAAGAAAATGTTCCAAAAGATTATACTAACAAAATAACTGGATCTATGGATAAAGGCTTTACAGTAACAAATACCTATCAGAAAATAGATGTAGAAGCTAATAAAGTTTGGAAAGGCGATTTAAAAGAAGGTGAAACAAGACCAACTATTTACTTCAAACTTTACAGGAAAATCAAAGACGGTGAAGAAATAGAAGTCAAAGATCAAGAAGTGAAAAAACTTGAAAATGGTATAACAAAAGTAACTTGGAATGACCTAGATAGATTTGATGGAAATGGCAAGGAATTTATTTATTCGGTAAAAGAAGTTAAAGAAAACGGAGATGATTTTACTCCTGAAGGGTATACTAAAAAAGAAGATGGCCTAACCGTAACAAATACTAAAGATTCAGTTGTGCCTCCAACTCCAGGTCCTATAGTTCCAGAAGACCCACAGTCACCAAAAGAAACAAAAATCTCAATAAGCAAACAAAACTTTGCAGGACAAGAAATCAAAGGTGCAGAAATTGAAATTAAAACTGAGCAAGGGGAAACTGCAAAAGGAAAATTTAAAGATTCAGACAAAGAACAAGAACTAAAATGGACTTCAGGAGATGAAGCAAAGGAAATCATACTAAAAGAAGGTAAATATAAGTTTAAAGAAGTTGCAGCACCTAAGGGATATGCAAAAGTTACAGAAATAGAATTTAGTGTAGATTCTACAGGAAAAGTAACAGTAATAAATCCAATAGGTTCAAAAAACGCAAAAGCAGAAGAAAGTAAACTTACTATAATAGATGATATAGAAGTAGGAACACTGTCAACAACTGTATCGGTTGGAGAAAAATCTGCAAGCGAAACTCAAGCCCTACAAGTAAAAGCAAAAGAAAAAGAAACAGTTAAAGACACAGTACACTATGAAAACTTACAACCAGGTCAAAAATATAAAATAACTGGAACACTAAAAGTTGTAACAGACTATAAAGATGGTTCTGATATTGAAGATTTAAAAACAGTTGCAGAATCAGAAAAAATATTTACTGTAAGTGACGAAGGAAACGGTACAGTAGAAATGGAGTTTAAAGATGTACAGTTAGAAGCTGGTAAAAAATATGTAGTGTTTGAAGTAGCTGAGTCAGAAAATAACTTGAAAAAAGATGACAAAGGAAATCTTACTAAAAATATAATAAAACACGAAAATCCAAAAGACCAAGCACAAACACTTATTGTTGAGCCGGAAAATAATAATAACAATAATCCGGGTTCTGGTGATAGTCATAAAAAACCTAAAGACCCTGATAAAAACAATTCGTCTGTTGAAAAATCTGTTAGTTCAGGAGAAAAACCTAAACAACAGGATATTGTAAAAGTTCGTCATTTACCAAAAACAGGAGCCGGTGCAAATGCAACAGCATATTCTACAGTAGTAGGAGTGGTAGTAGCAGCGTTGGGTGGAGTTTTGGTAGTATTTGGAAGAAGAAAAAAAGAAACAAAATAGTATCAAAAAAGTGTCTTGAATATAGTTTTGCTATAGAGAATAGTGGAACTTAATTGAGAGATGAAAACTAAATTTTTGGGTTGTTCGACAAATCCTGTTGGTGAGAAATCACCGACAGGATTTTTTACATGCAAAAAAGAGAAATCCAGGTTATGATTAAGTCAACCAAAACAAAAACCAAAGGAAGAAGGCGTTGAACTATAATACATTAAGCCGATTGTAACAAGTACTGCTGTACTATTTGATTGGGAGATTTAAATTTTAATACACATCTAGCTACATGATTACCTCTACTAATATATCTTGTATGTGCTTTAACTAAACTATCTAAACTCTTAAATACTCAATTATAAAATCTTCTTCCATCTTCTCTATGACTACGTTCTACTTTTCCGTTTTGCCATGGTGAGTATGGTCTAGTTTTTATATGTTTGATGCCTTTTTCTTCTAATTTTTGTTCGAAAATCGTTTTTTTAGTTGTCGCTTCTGGATCATAGGATACGTTCTTTTTTCTTTCTTCTCAATTAATTGAAGTTTTTTAATCATTTTTTTCATAGCTCCATATGAACGTGTGTACCCTCTTCTTTGACATTGTATATAAACCTCTGATAATCCATCTCTGTTATAACGTTTGTACATTTTACGTATCAGTTCTAATTCTTCTTTTTTATGTTTATTCGGATGATGTAAAGGTCTTCGACTCTTTGGAAGCAATGATGGTGCAGTGCCATCATATCGACTTCTCCATCGAGCAATTTGTTGTCTAGTTGTATGGTATTTTCTTGCTGCCTTAGCATTATTATCATTTTTTATCGCATATTCTACTGCACGCTGTCTTAATTTGATTTCTTCTGTTATAATAGATTTCATAAGAGAACCTCTTTCCTGATTTTTTCCCAACTTCAGTAGAACATTGGTTCTCTTTTTTTGTACTCTTTTTGTCACAAATGTATTATACCTTAACATAGTTTTGATACTTAACTAGAAGTTACTTTGAAATTTTACGTTTAGGAATAAAGGGGAGAATCTATCTATTTATTTTGATTTTTGTATGATACAATGAACTGTGACTAAAGAATGAAATGAGGGATAAGATGGAAATCAAAATTATTGAAACAAGTGATATGCATGGGTATGTATTACCTACAAACTATGCTGAAAGAAATTTAGATTTAGGATTTAGTACAGCAAAAGCAGCAACCATTATTAAAAAAATTAAAAAAGAAGCAAAAGGTCCAGTTGTTCAAATTGAAAATGGTGACTTTATTCAAGGGTCTCCATTAAGTTATTATGTTCGTAAACAAGGCCATCATATTGCCCATGACTTAACAAAAGTTTTAAACTATTTAGAATATGATTTAGGAATTTTAGGAAATCATGAATTTAATTATGGATTAGATTATTTGCGTGAAGCCATTGAATCATACAATCATCCGATTATTTGTGCGAACATTCTTTCTAAAACAGGAGAGCAAGTGTTTGGAGAACCTTATCGTATTATTGAAAAAGAAGGAGTTAAAATTGCAGTTTTAGGATTAACAACTCCATATATACCAAAATGGGAACAACCTGCAACGGTTAAAGATTTAACTTTTATTAGTGCTTTAGAAACTGCACAAAAATATGTACCAGAAATGCGTGAAAAAGCAGATATCGTAGTGGTGACGTATCATGGAGGGTTTGAATCAGATTTAGAAACTGGTGAACCAACTGAGTTATTAACAGGAGAAAATGAAGGATATGCGATTGCAACTAAAGTACCTGGAATTGATGCTCTTGTAACAGGACATCAACACCGTGTGATTGCGACAAAAGTAAATGGGGTTCCTGTTATTCAACCTGGCTACCGTGGAGCTTATGTAGGTGAGATTAGCTTACAAGTCGAAAAAGAAGGCGACCGTTATGTTGTTGTTAATAGCCAAGCGAAATTACATGAAACAGCGGGAGTTAAAGCAGATCCTAAAGTATTAGAAATGTTTGAAGAATTACAAGCAGATGTTGAAGATTGGTTAGACACACCAGTAGGAACTGTTGTTGGAGATATGACGATTACAGATCCTCAACAAGCAAGATTAGTGGAGCATCCTTATATTGAATTTATTAATAAAGTTCAAATGGAAGCAACTGGTGCAGATATTTCAGGAACAGCTTTATTTAACAATGAAGGACGAGGATTTGGTTCTAAAATTGCGATGCGTGATGTGATTACAAACTACATTTATCCAAATACTTTAGCAGTGTTAAAAATTTCTGGAGAAGATTTACGTTTAGCATTAGAAAGAGTAGCGACTTACTTTATTGTAAAAGATGGAGAAGTTCAATTTAATCCAAAATATATTGAACCAAAACCACAATATTATAATTATGATATGTATGAAGGAATCGAATATACGCTTGATTTTACAAAACCATTTGGAGAACGAGTGACAAGATTAGACTATCATGGAGCTCCTGTTAAAGATACGGATGAATTAGAAGTTGTAACAAACCAATATCGTGCAGTAGGTGGAGGAAACTACGCAATGTTTAAACCAGAAAAAATTGTACGTGAAGTACAAATTGATATGACGGAATTAATTGCGGATTATATGAAAAAACATCCTGTATTAGAAGCTACAACGAATCAAAACTTCAAGACAATTACAAAATAATTTTTTTAAACAATGATGAAAAAACATTTTCCCTTGTGTCCTAGCTACCAAAGGAAGGTGTTTTTTTCTTATTTATTCCGTGATACAATCAAGGTGTATAGGAATGATTAGAAATTGAGGTGAAATGGATGCATACGGTGATGATTGTGGAAGATGAACCCATTATTCGTGACGCTGTAGTTCAGGAATTAAGTAAATGGAATTATCAAGTAGCATGTGTAACAGATTTTAATAAAGTAATGGATGATTTTGTAAAAGTGAATCCTCAGTTAGTGATATTAGATATTACTCTTCCATTTTTTAATGGTTATTATTGGTGCCAAGAAATTCGTAAAATATCGAATGTACCGATTTTATTTTTATCTTCTCACCAACAACCGATGGATATTGTCATGTCGATTAATATGGGAGCAGATGACTATATTACAAAACCTTTTGAAATGCCGATATTAGTAGCTAAAATCCAGGGACTTTTCCGTCGTGCATATGAATTTGTCGGAACTCAAGATTGGATTGAATATAAGGGTGCGACTTTACATTTGAAAACAACTCAATTTACTTATAAACAACAAGTGATTGATTTGACAAAAAATGAATTTCAAATTTTACGAGTGCTATTTGAAAGAGTTGGCAGTTATGTCAGTCGAGATGAATTGATGAAGGAATTATGGAATAGTGACTTCTTTATTGATGATAATACGTTAACGGTTAATGTTGCCCGTCTTCGTAAAAAAATAGAAGAATGCGGTCTAGTGAATTTTATTACGACTAAAAAAGGAATAGGTTATGGGTTGGTGGATTCCAATGAGTAAAGAGAAGAGACAGTTCATTAAACAGTGGATATTCAGTCATAAACATTTTTTAGTGTATATTGCTTTTATTCTATGTTTATGGTTAGTTTTTGGATTTGCTTGTAATGCTTTGGAATGGATGTCGTATTTAATAGTCCTTGTTCTCATTTTTTCAGGATTATTTTTAGCTACTTGGTGTATAAATGATTTCCTTCAGTATAAAAAAATAAAGGAAAATCCAAATTGGAAAGAATTGCTTCAAAGTGAAAAGGTTTGGACAACGTCTGAACAATTTTTATTAGAGACTTTAGAGGAGTATGCTACTCAACTAGCACAAGCTGAATTTCAACAAAGAGAAGTTTATAAAGAGCAATTAGATTACTATACGATGTGGATTCATCAAATTAAGACAAGTATTGCTTCGAGTCAATTATTAATTCAAGCTTTACCAACTCTTCCGGAAAAAAGTCCATTGGAACAAGAGTTAATTAAAATTACGACGTATACAGATTTTGTCCTGCATTACGTGAGAATGGAGACTTTTCATCAAGATTTAGTGTTAAGAGAACATTCTTTGGACAGTATGATTCGTCAAATTTTGAAGAAGTTTGCAACGTTCTTTATTTATAAAAATCTTCGATTGTCCTATGATGCTATTGAAAAAGTAATAGTGACAGATGCGAAATGGTTTAGTGTGATTTTAGAACAAATTTTATTAAATTCCATTAAATATACGGAAAAAGGTGGGCAAATTTCGATTTATTTAGACGGACCTTATTTATGTATTCAAGATACAGGAATCGGAATTGCAGAATCTGACCAACAACGAATTTTTGAACGAGGATTTAGTGGGTTTAATGGAAGAATGAATTACCATTCTTCAGGATTAGGTTTATATTTATCCAATGAAATTGCGAAAAATTTAGGTTTAGAATTATCCGTAGAATCAGTTGTTGGAGAAGGAACAACCTTAAAAATTTTATTACAGCAAGATAAATTAGATACACGGGCTTAAAAGGAGAGAAATTCGCTTAAAATTTCCCATGGAACGCGCGGATATGTTATGATAGAGAGAATGAAATAGGAGAGGTGAATGACACATGGTAGATCAATTAGAATTAGTGGTCATTACAGGAATGAGTGGCGCTGGAAAAACAGTCGCAATGCAAAGCTTCGAGGATATGGGCTATTTTTGCGTTGATAATATGCCACCAAGTTTATTACCAAAATTTTGGGAATTAGTAAAAGAGTCTGGAAAAATTACAAAAATTGCATTAGTCATCGACTTACGTTCAAGAGCGTTCTTCGATGAAATTATGACATCGATTAGTGGATTAGATAATACATCATTTATTACTACGAAAATTTTATTTTTAGAAGCAAGTGATGATGCATTAGTTTCTCGTTAT
Source organism: uncultured Granulicatella sp. (assembly GCA_947254045.1). Taxonomy (GTDB): domain Bacteria; phylum Bacillota; class Bacilli; order Lactobacillales; family Aerococcaceae; genus Granulicatella. The sequence continues at coordinate 11,296 of CAMYBO010000013.1, forward strand.
AAAGAAACTCGTCGTACTCATCCATTAGCAGGGGACGGACGTGTATTTGACGGGATTGTAGCAGAACGTCGATTATTACAAGATATTAAAGTTCGTGCGCAAAAAATCATTGATACAACAACTCTTTCTCCAAGAAAATTACGTGAAGAAATTATGCACACTTTCTCAAATGGAGATAGTGATATTTTTACAATTCAAGTGGTATCATTTGGATTTAAATATGGGATTCCAATTGATGCGGATATCGTAATGGATGTTCGTTTCTTACCAAATCCACATTACATTGACGAATTACGTCCATTAACAGGACAAGACCATGCTGTTTATGACTATGTGATGAGTCAACCTGAAACAAAAACTTTCTATCATAAATTTATGGAATTATTAGACTTTGTTATTCCTGGTTATAAAAAAGAAGGAAAATCAAGTGTCACAATTGCGATTGGATGTACAGGTGGTCAACACCGTTCTGTTGCTTTAACAGAACGTACAGGAAAAGAATTAATGTCTGATTTTTATCATGTAACGATTTCTCACCGAGATAAAGATAAACGTAAAGAAGGGAATGGTCGTTCGTGATTTTTGAAGTAGAGCCTCAAGAAAAGAAGCGAAAGAAAGGTCCAAAAATTACCGTCATTGGTGGAGGAACAGGATTACCTGTCTTATTAAGAAATTTAAGAAAACAAGATGCTGAAGTAACTGCGATTGTAACAGTTGCCGATGATGGAGGAAGTTCGGGTGTTATTCGAGACTATATTAACGTTGTACCTCCAGGAGATATTCGTAACTGCTTATGTGCATTATCTCCAATGAATTCCTTACAAAAAGATATTTTCCAATATCGTTTTAAATCGGATGATCAATTTTTCGCAGGGCACGCGATTGGAAATTTAATTATTGCTGCTTTAACAGAAATGCATGGAAATAATATTTTTGATGCGATTCGTTTGCTTTCTAGAATGATGAGTATTGAAGGACATGTATATCCCGCTGCAGAAGAACCATTATTGTTAAGAGCAGAATTTGAAGATGGAACGATTGTAGATGGAGAGTCTCAATTAGCGAAACATCGTAAAAAGATTAAGCATGTCAGTGTTCATACTTATGATGAAAATCGTAAACCAATTGCTTCGAGAGAAGTTGTTGAAGCGATTATGGAAGCAGATATGGTCGTTATTGGACCAGGAAGCCTGTATACTAGTATTTTACCAAACTTAATGATTGAAGATATTGGACGAGCTGTTTGCGAAACAAAAGCAGAAGTGGTGTATATTTGTAATATTATGACACAATTAGGAGAAACGGAACATTTTACAGATAGTGATCATGTTCGTGTCTTACATGAGCATTTAGGGGAACGTTTTATTGATACAGTATTAGTCAATACGGAGTCAGTTCCGGATGAATATTTGAATCAACAAAAGCATGAAGAATATTTGTATCAAGTAAAATATGATTTCCAAGGATTACGTGACCAAGGTTGCCGAGTGATTTCGACAGATTTTCTTAAATTAAGAGAAAATGGTGTCTATCATGATGGGCAAAAAGTCATTGATGAATTATTTACTTTATTACGAAGTGTTAAACATGATTAATGAAAAAGAAGTGGGGAAGAGCAACTGTTCTTTCCCGCTCCTATTGTATAGGGAAAGGAGGTTATTATGTCATTTGCATCGGAAACAAAAAAAGAATTAACACAATTAGAAGTACATATTGAACATGCAAAAGCAGAATTAGCAGCACTCATTCGTATGAATGGATCTTTGAGTTTATTTAATCGTCAGTTTGTATTAAATATTCAAACGGAAAATGCTGCGATTGCGAGACGTATTTTCGTATTATTAAAACAGCATTATCAAATTGAAAGTGAATTACTAGTTCGCCGTAAAATGAAATTGAAGAAAAATAATGTGTATATCGTACGGTTAAAACAAGGGACTAAGGAAATTTTAAGTGATCTAGGTATTATGGAAAACTTGGAATTAATTACACATATTCCACTAGAGATTCGTGATAATGAAGAGAAAATGCGTTCTTATTTAAGAGGTGCATTCCTAGCAGGGGGATCCGTAAATAATCCTGAAACGAGTCGCTATCATTTAGAAATTTATTCTAACTATGAAGAACATAATGAAGATATTTGTGATATGATGAATGCTTTTGGGCTCAATGCCAGAATGATTGAGAGAAGAAATGGATTTATTACTTATTTAAAAGAAGCAGAAAAAATTGCGGATTTTCTTGCGCTCATTGGGGCAGCGAATGCGATGATGAAATTTGAAGACATTCGTATTGTACGAGATATGAGAAACTCGGTGAATCGTTTAGTGAACTGTGAAAATGCCAATATTAATAAAGTCGTTACAGCAGCTTCTCGTCAAATGGAAGATATTTTATTCATTGAGGAGAAAGTTGGTTTAGAGGCATTACCTGTAAAATTATTTGAATTAGCTCAAGTGAGAAAAGAAAATCCGGATATTAGTTTGAAGGACTTAGGGGAAATTATTCCTTCTGGTTCGATTTCAAAATCGGGGGTAAACCATCGTTTGAGAAAAATATCTGAATTTGCTGAAAATTTAAGAAAAAATATTTCGTAAAAAAATATTTTTTGAGATTTTTTTCGTACTTATAGAGTGAAGAACAAATTGTTCTTTAATCATTTAATGGAGGTACGGAAAAATGAATCATGTTTCATTAATTGGTCGTCTGATTAAGGACGTCGCTGTTCATCAATCTGAGAAGGGAAATTCTGTTTGTCGAAATACTTTGGCAGTACAGAGTATTTATAGGCAGAATGATGGGGATAAGCAGACGGATTTTATTCAGGTGATTGCTTTTGGAAAGCTGGCGGATCGGATTCAGCGTTTTGTGAAGAAGGGTGATCGTTTAGGGATTGAGGGTCGTATTCATTCGAGACATTATAAGAATCGTGATCAGCAGGATGTTTATGTGACAGAGGTGATTATTGAGGAATGTTATTTCTTAGAGCCTAAGTCACAAGAAACTAAACCAAAAGAAAATGACGAGTTTGCTTCGATTTTCACGGTAGATGGGGAATAAGATAAAAGACTTCCAAGAATTGTAGTATTAGGACGCCAGTAGCCACCTGCGGTGTCTCTTGGCTAAAATTTGAGCCTAAGGTCTCAAATTTTCCTGCGCTAGAAGCCGATTGGCTTCTAGTGCTCATACTACAATGGGAAGTCTTTTTTCTGTTCTTTGGAATGACATGGGAGCGTAAGTGATTAATCAACACCCAATTCCTTTCTCACATCTGACAAAGAAGTAAGTTTCCCTTGCTGAATGTCCTGATGACCAAGCAAAATCTCTTTTTTCAAATCTTCAAAGGCGACTTGATATTGTGTTTCTTGAGAATCGCTGAATACAAATTCTTTAGGGTCAACTGCTCCAGTTGCAATTTTACGAAGTGTTGCGTTGAATACATCAGATAAAGTTATTTTTTCATCTGCTAGTATCTCTTTTGATTGTTGGTAGAATGTAGAATCTGCTCTAAAATTCACTGGTTGAGTACTCGCCATAATAACCACCTTTTGTAAAGATATTTTGTAAATACATTGTAGCATAATTTATTGTATTGAATAATCAAAACAAAGGCTGCCTTTTTCGGTGCAGACACTAATAAAATGTATGTTTCATTCCCATGGAAGAACATAAAAATATAAGTAATGAGTTGAGTGATACTACTTGAGCAGTTGAACGTATTATTCCTTCTCAATAACGATACGTTCAATTGCCTTAATAACACCATTATTTTCGTTTGTGTCAGTTACAATGCTGCATAGATGTTTAACTTCTTCTGTGGCATTTCCCATTGCGATTGCTAATCCTGCGTATTGAAGCATTTCGATATCATTGGCGGCATCTCCAATAGCGGCAATTTCGTTTTGGTTGAGGTTGAGTCTTTGTACTAATTTTTCTAGTCCATAAGCTTTATTGACGCCTTTTTTTAGGACTTCAATTAAATATTTTTGACTACGAACGACATAGAATTCCTCTCTCCATGAATCTGGAATGACTGTCTCAAATTCGTTTAATTGTTCTTCATCTCCAAGTAGTAAAATTTTATAAAAATCTGTTGTAAGAGATTCTTCCGTTGTAATACGTTTGATTTCTCCGTTGATGATTTTTACATCATATTCCATCCATTCTGTTGGTTCTTGGTCAAAGGAGTAGTAATAATCAACTCCGCCTCCCAACACACTAATGTTGTGTTCTTTTCCAAGTTGAATCCATTTTTGGATAGCAGCTGAATCGACAAATGCGTCCATGATACGGTTTCCTGTTTGGCTTTCATAAATATTAGCGCCGTTTTGACTAATAATATAATGATTTTCTTCAAGATATCCTAAGTCTTTTAAGTAAGGACGAATTCCTGTTTCAGGTCTACCTGTACATAGAACTAATAGTGTTTCTGTATCTTTATGATGAAATTCTTTGAAATATTGTTTCGTTTCTTCTAGTAATTGTTTTTTAGCATTCAACAATGTTCCATCCATATCGATGGCAATTAGTTTAATCATCTGATTGACTCCTCCCGAGTTGTAAAATAAAATGAGGCAAAAAAACATCGTTATTTTCTGTTAAAATAAGAGTGCTTTAATAAACTTATAGGGAGAAAATAACGATGCAAGTATAGTCTATCACACTTAGAAAAAAAGGCAATCATATTACATGGGAATTATGTCAAACTTTAGAATATTTCTTAAAGGAAAGACGGTTAAAAAAGAATCAGATGTCAGATTATGAAATTGATACAAAACTAGGGATTTTTAAGGCAACTTTTTATCGTGAAGTGGAACAATTAACTAGTGATTTAGTAGCTTATACGATCTATTCTACTCAAAAAGCACAAAAAGAATATGAATTTAACGCTACTGCAAAAGGTCCCCAATTAAAAATTGAAAAAGAATTAGGAACTGAACAATTTAAAAGAATGTTTAAAACGACAACTGTTGATAATGGTAGTGAATTTTTAGATTTTCAATCATTGGAAACTTCTAGCGAATGTCCACATGCTCAACGGACTATTGTTTATTATTGTCATCCATATTCTTCGCACGAAAGAGGAACAAATGAACAACTAAACGGACTAATTCGACGCTTCATCCCTAAAGGATGTCATATTGAAGAGCTTACAGAGGAATATATCCAAGAAATACAAGATTGGTTTCATCATTGTCCTAGAAGAATTTTAAACGGTGGCACTCCAGCTATGTTAATGGTGGAATATATGAATAGTCTCGCCACCTCTACCGCACTAATGACCTCAAAAATGGAGTTAGTACTCTATCACACCTTAATATTTAATTAGAAAATAATGTGTCTCACTTAATGTTGCAATTTAGGCATAAATGATTCTGTAAATATATGTTAGGGTATCATACATTTGTGACAAAAAAGAATAAAAAAAAGAGAACCAATGT